>CAIMMA010000565.1 GCA_903842475.1 uncultured bacterium | reverse complement strand
TGTCCTGGTGGTGCGCGAGCTGACCTCGGGTATCTACTTCGGTCAGCCCAAGGGCCGCGACGGCAGCGGACCCGACGAACGTGCCTGGGACACCAAGATCTACAAACGCTCCGAGATCGAGCGCATTGCCCGCATGGCCTTTGAGGCCGCCCGTCTGCGACAGCGCAAGGTTATCTCGGTGGATAAGGCCAACGTGTTGACCTGCATGGTCTTCTGGCGCGAGGTGGTCACGGAAGTGGCCAAAGATTTTCCCGATGTGGAGCTGAACCACATCTACATCGACAACGCCACCATGCAACTGGTGAAAGATCCGCATCAGTTCGACGTCATGCTCTGCGGCAACATGTTCGGCGACATCATTTCCGACGAGGCCGCCATGCTGACTGGCTCCATGGGTATGCTCGCTTCGGCCAGCCTCAATAGCTCCAAATTCGGGATGTTCGAGCCGGCTGGCGGCTCCGCTCCGGATATCGCCGGTCAGGGCATCGCCAACCCGATAGCCCAGATTCTCTCGGCCGCCATGCTGCTCAAGTACAGCCTGGGCCTAGATCAGGCAGCAGCAGCCATCGAGGCGGCAGTCGCGGCGATTCTCGACAAGAAGATCATGACCCGGGATATCGCCACCCCCGGTATTGCGCCGGTTTCAACCAAAGCCATGGGAGATGCCATCGTCGGCGAAATCCTGGCATAGAAATAAGCCACAAGGAGGAAAGGCATGCCGAGAAGAAAAAATATCATTCTGATCAGTACCTGTTCCGCTGCCCGGATGGCCGCCGATGTGGCCAAGGAGCTGGACATCCCGGTGACCGAGATGATCACCCGGACCTTTGCCGACGGTGAAATCTTCCATGCCTTTCCTCGGGACATCGCTGGCAACGATCTGGTGATTATCGCCAACACCCCGGACGACACTGCCCACCAGGAGCTGATCGACCTGATTGCCGGCGCCCGCTACTGGAACGCCCTGTCGGTCAACGTGGTCATTCCCTACCTCGGCTACTCGACCATGGAGCGGGCCAAACCCGACTCCGGCGAGATCCCCAAAGGCATCACCCGCACCCGGCAGATCTTCCGGGCCCGGCCCGATTATGTCGCCTTTCTCGATCTCCATTCGGAATCTGTGATGCATGCCCACACCGGCGAGGTCCGTACCCGCCACCTCTGGACCGAGCGGGTGGCGGCGGAGAAGATCCGGCAGATGCAGTTGGACAATATTGTCCTGGTGTCACCGGATTACGGCTTTTCCAAGCGGGTGGCGCGGCTGGCCGGGCTGCTCGATTGTCCGCACACCGCCGCCAACAAGGACCGCTACGATGTCGATCAGACTATCGTCGGCCAGTTGTCCGGAGCGGTGCGGGGCCGGACCGCAATCATCTGCGACGATATGATCCGCACCGGCGGCTCCATGCTGCAGACCGTGGATCGCTGTTACCAGGCAGGCGCTGTCGGGGTCATGGTCATGGCCACCCATCTGGTGCTGGCGGGCAAGGCCAGGGAGCGCTTTGTTGAAAAAGGGATTGGCTGCATCATTGGTGCCGACACCTATCCGGGCCGGGAGAGCGATGATCTTCTCCAG
>CAIMMA010000564.1 GCA_903842475.1 uncultured bacterium | reverse complement strand
GGCCATGGTCAGGCCGGTTTTCTCGGCCACATTGGTGCGCAGTTCACCGGCGGTCTGCACCATCTCCTTGTAGGTTTGCGTCGCCTGGATGAGGTACTTGCCCTCGGCCAATTGCTTCTGCCGCTCGGTGGACATATCTGGCAATGGGGTAAGCAGGCGCGGATCGGCCGCTGCCGCCGCCCGTTGCCCCACCTCCTGGGCCAAATCGATACCCAGGGCACTGCCGCGCAACTCCTCCAGAGCGCGTTGCAATTCCATCAGTTCCTTGACCATCTCCTGCGGCCCGGTCACCGCCTTGTGCGCCTCCTCGGCCAAGGCTATGAGGTGCGGCACCATCACTTGCGGATAGACCGCCCGCGCCCGTTTGCGCATGCCGTTGGCGTACTGATCGAGCAACTGGCACCAGTTGTCCTTCCACTTGGAGCCCTCCGAGCAGACGGTCTCCCAGCCGGCGAGGTAGTCATACAAAGAAAATCCCGCCTGGAACCATTGCCAGTCCTGCAGTTCGGCGATCCCTTCCCGCAGGGCAATCTTGCGCCAGGTCTGCTGGTAGGCGGCCTTCATCTCAATCAACACCGGGTCTTCCTCGGTGTAACGACGGCTGTACAGCTCCGAGGCCAGCTTGGTCAGGTCCGCCGTCATCCATTCCTGCGGTTTGTTGGGGTTGCGCACGGTGGCGTCCCCTGCTTTGGGCAGGAACTGCGCCAATTTGTCGCGGGGGATCTGCTGCTCGCGGCCGATGGCCAGAGCCTTGAAGGTATGCCCCTCGAAGATGCCGCTGGTGGCGAGGATATCCACCAGGCTGTCCTGATAAGACTGCAACTGCCAGGAACGCCCGTACTCCCAGGTCATCTTGGCCACATCCATGCTCAGCGCCGCCGGCCAGGCGCCGGGATAGAGGTAGAGCACCTCGGTGACAAACTGGTAGGCCACGCCCGCGCTCAATCCCTCCTTGGCAATGGCCTGGAAGGTCATGGCCCCGGGGGTGCACTCAAAGAGTACAAAGGCGGCAGAGGAGAGATCCTCGGTCCAGCCGCCATCCTTCCACCGATCCACCATGGCGTTGTAGATCTTGGGACCGGCCAGGGCCGTGCTGCCCACACCGGCCACCGACATACCAATCATCAGCTTCTTGCAGGCCGACGAGCCAACGCATTTGCTGAAAAAGGCATCCCCCTCCGGAGTCTGCAGGCTGGGCTTGAGCCCCTTTTCCATCATTTCCAGCTCGGCGGCAGCACGGGCCGCCTCGGGTCCGCCCTTGGCGGCGC
The DNA here is from genome assembly GCA_903842475.1 of uncultured bacterium. Taxonomy (GTDB): domain Bacteria; phylum Desulfobacterota; class Desulfobulbia; order Desulfobulbales; family Desulfobulbaceae; genus Desulfobulbus. The sequence goes on along the minus strand of CAIMMA010000564.1, from coordinate 3,187 downwards.
TCAGCCGTTTGGCCTCGATGGCCTCCTCAGCCACCTTGACCCGCTCGGCGGACCGCAGCGGCCTGAGCCGTTCGAGCAGGGCCGCAAACTCCTCCTCTTTGCCGGACCACTGCTTAAGCACGTCGAGCATATCCTCGGCCTGCCAGCGGGCGGTGTAGAGCAGTCGCTTCAGCTCGGGGTTTCCCGTTATGCGGGCGTTTTTGATCAGATTATTGACTTCGTCCTGGATGTTGATGAAACGGGAGATCTCCGCACCCTTGGATTCCAGATCCTTGAGCGTGGCCAGTCCGGTGGCCAGCTCGTCGATGGCCGCCCTGATCTGGGCATTCTCCGCCAGTTTGCTGCCAGCGTTGCGATCCACCAGATCCATCAGCCGCGTGTGGACTCCCTGGAAGGCATCCTTGGCGCTGCGGACGCGCAACTCCTTCATCATCGCTTTTTCCGCCTGACTGAGCTCCACCGGCGGCACCTTACCGGCCTTGGCGATGATCTCATCCAGGGCCGCCATCTCGCTACCGGCACTGGCGGTCCCGATGCCGGCCTCGTTGATCTTGAGCCGGGTGCGCTTAAGGTACTTGGCCTGTTCGGCATCGGTCAGCTTGTCCCAGCCCCCGTGGTGGTGGATCTGGCGTTCAACGCTGGCCATCATGGTCAGCGGACCGTACCGCTTGGCCGCGTCTTCGAGCAGGGAGTTGAGCCAGGAGGAGGTCTCGGGCAGGTTTTTGAGGTAGTCGCCCAGCGGCGTCTTCATGGCGGTAAGGGCGCCGCTCCCGGAACGACCATAGACCACTGCGCCCTTGCTCATCATCTCCGAGCGGATACCGCTCATTGCCGCCTGACCCTCGAATTTCTCCGGCTCCAGCAGGTTGAGCACCGCCAGATCCTGACGGCTGAAGCGGCCCGGATCGGTGACGGTGAATCCCTTGACCTTGAGTTTGTCTAAACCCCGGCTTTCGGCCAGGCGATTGAACTCGCCCTTGGCAGCCATGGCGTCCTTGCCGACAAAGGTGATGTCGTCGTCGGAAAGAATATATTTGTAACCTGATGCTGGCCGGTCGCTGATATGTCGCAAACCCGATGAGCCGGTGCGAATGATGGCCTCCATGTTCGGATGCTTGGCCACCACTTCGGCCAGCAGGTCATTGACCCGCTGCACGCGCAGATCGTCCAGCCTGGCATACAATTGCCTGACTTCTTTGTCCCGATCAGCAAGATTGGTTATGGAGGAGGTGAGGGTGTCATTGACGATCTTGGTAAACTCCACCGTATTCTTGCCGGAATTGATATCCAGGTGCCCCAGAATTTCGGCCACAGCTTGCTCTTTCTGACCGGAGACATAGTTGAGCACCTGCTGGTTGAGCAAGGCGACATCCAGGGGTGACGTTTGGCCTGCACGTGTGGACGAAGAGAGGAGCAAGAAAACAGCCAGGACGAGAAAACAAACAGCACAAGAGATGTTCGATCGAAGGGGCATAAGGCAGCTCAGTACAATTAGTGTTATCGAATAGACTATACGGTCATGTGATCAGAGACAAAGGAATAGGTAATTTTATGAAACACAAAGCAGAAATCAAAGATTAATTTGAGATAGTTTCGACTTGACCTGACACCTCATTTGAAAAGATGAGGGTTGCCAGTTTCGATAACGGTGCGAACTAACTATTTAACCGACCCCCCTTAACGCAGAGTGACGAGGCTAAAAAGAGTCGAGTCGCTTAGCTCCTTCCTGGCAACCTCCTTGACAGATTGGGGAGGCATTCAAAGCCTGCCCTGAAACTATACTGACCCGGCTCTTCTTTTTTAATCTCAACTCCCCCCTGGTTGGCCTTTGGCTGATCGGTTTTTTTTGCAAGAACAAGCAACCGCATTTCGTGTCGAATATGCAAAACATCAATGATCGATCAACTGTTTGATAATATAAAGAAAAATGGCTAAATATCTGAAAAAACGAACTAGAAGCGGGCGCTTAGCCCGGAAAAGCGGAATCCTCGATATCCCCGGAAAGTGCTGGGTCGGATTGAATAATAAGTCGAGTCGTTTAGCTTTCGCTGGCGTCCCTCCCCTTGCCAGATAAGGGTGGCAACCGGAGCCAACCCTGAAGCTAAACTGGCCCGGCTTTCTTTTTTTCATCCCCCTGGTTGGCTTCGGCTGGCACGGGACCACGTTACCCTTACCGCTTTCAGGCAAAGTTGTTTTTTTCCAGATAGTTACCAACCTTTCCGCCCAGTCATTTCCGTTTTCAAGGACATTCTGTACGCTATCTCGGAAAACGAAAAAGCATTTACCCCACCAAGGATGATGACCTAATGTTATACTGCTGAATTTAAATAATTTTTGATAAAAAATCGTCATCGGGAATGCGATTTGCTTGCTATTTACATTTTAAGGATTAAAAAAACTTAAGAAAAAGGAGGGGTAGATGAAAAAAACAATAGCTTTGATTACGGCAAGTACTGCAATTTTATGTTTCTCGAACATTGCCCATTGAGCATATATCGTGTGGGCTTCAGCATTAAATCCGTCAAATGGGCATACGTATTACATTTATTACTCTCCTAGTTACAATACCTGGCCTTATCTACAGTGGGACCATGCTAATGACATAACATGGGATGACGCCAACAGTGCCGCATTGGCAATGGGCGGTTACTTAGCAACGATCACCAGCGAAGCTGAGGAATTATTCCTACAAAGCACTAGCGCATTCGCCGGTTCAGTCAAAGGAGAGGGCATCAGGGCTTGGATAGGGTTAAGTGATAGAGAGTCAGAGGGGTATTTCAAATGGGTCACTGGCCCTGAATCCGGCCAAGCTTTAACTTATTCCGACTGGATGGGCGGCGAGCCTAACAATGCCGGACCGGGCGAAGATTACGTAGAATGGAGAAATTATCCTTATGGTCCTGACGGCCGAGCATGGAACGATGTTCCCTACAATGCTGTTGGTGTAAACACCTTTATGGTTGAAGTAAACCCCGTTCCCGAACCAGCAACCATGCTTCTCTTCGGTACAGGCGTTGCCGGCCTTGCAGCAGTAAGCAGGAGAAAGAAAGTTAATTAATTTTCCGACATATCGGAATAAGTGGGGAATGTAAGAAAAGGAGGGATATGGGATAAAATTGGCTCACAAAAAGTTAGTCGGAGAAGGCAGAATCACAATGTCCTATCGAACCTTTTATGGATATGTTCG
>CAIMMA010000563.1 GCA_903842475.1 uncultured bacterium | reverse complement strand
CTCCACGCCTGGAAGGCGCAGTGGTACGACGGCCTGATTTCGATCCTCTCGTTCCTCTGCACCCTCTGGTACGCACCCCACCTCGACAAGGGCATCATGCTCGGCGTGGTGCTCTGCCTAATGGTCTTCCTCTATAAAAATATGCGGCCGGTGGTCAGTTCCTTGACCAGGGACCGGAGCAAGGTCTTGGTCTGCGCGGTCTCCAAAGGGCTGGAGGAGTGTAAATACCTCTCCATCATCCGCTTCGAAGGGCCGCTCTTTTTTGCCAACGCCAGCTACCTCGAGGACAAGATCTCCGACCTGATGCTGTGCAAGGCGACCCTGCGTCACGTCCTGATTGTCGCCAACGGCATCAATGATATTGACGCCTCCGGTGAAGAAACATTATCCTTGCTGGTGGGCAGACTGCGCAGCGCGAACATTGACATTTCCTTTAGCGGCATCAACGATACCGTGATGAAGGTGCTGGTCCGGACCCATCTGTTCAACAAGATCGGTACCGATCATGTCTACACCACCATGGAAGACGCCCTGCGCCGGATTCACCCGTTTTTGCATTCGGAAGAAGAAGCGAAGATCTGCCCCCTGGGGGCATACCCCCAACCCGAGATCATCCACCCCTAAGAGAGGATTCCCATGTCCGTGATTACCGTTTTTAACGCACTCCATTGCAATGAAGAGCTAATTGTCCCGCAGCTGGTCGCCAAGACCGGCTACCGGCTGGTCAACGACGGCGAGATCGTCGCCCTGGCCGGCAAGCTATCCGGCATCGCGCCGGATCGGGTCAGCCGGGCGTTTGCCTCCAAGGCATCGTTGTTCAACCCCTTCACCCACGAGAAAGAACGTTCGATTGCTTACCTGCGACTGGCCGTGGCCGACATGCTCGCCGAGGGCAACATGGTGATTACCGGGTTTTGCTGCCACCTGATCCCTGCCTCCATTTCCCATATTCTCCGCATCTGCCTGATTGCGGAGATGAACTACCGGGTGCAGCTCGCCCAGTCCCTCCCAACAGCTGAAAAAGATCCACTCAAGGCCATCCATAAGAGCGACGAGGACAAGGGGGCCTGGACCCTACTGCTGCAGCGTAAATCCGATCCCTGGGATCCTGCCCTCTACGACATCGTCATCCCCACCGACAAGATCGGCGCCGACGAGAGCGTGCACCTTATTGTCCGCAATCTGCACACCGAGGTCCTGGCTCCGACCGAGGCCTCGCTGACCGCCCTGGCCGATTTCCGTCTTCAGGCCAGGGTCCAGGTAGCCCTGGCTCTCGAAGGCCACGAGGTCAGCGTTGGCGTCAGAGAGGGCGTTGTTACCCTGACCATCGAAAAAAATGTCCTGATGCTGAGCCGGCTTGAGCAGGAACTCCAGGAGATCGTGGCAAAAATTGAAGGGGTGCAGACCGTGACCACCGAAGTCGGCCAAAATTTTCACCAGGCGGACATCTATCGGAAAATCGATTTCCAGGCGCCGTCGCGGGTGCTGCTGGTGGATGACGAGCGCGAATTTGTCCAGACCCTGTCGGAGCGGCTGCTGCTGCGGGATATGGGTTCGGCGGTGGCCTTTGATGGTGAATCGGCGCTGGAGATGCTGCGCGAGGATGAGCCTGACGTGATGATCCTTGACCTGAAGATGCCGGGCATCGACGGCATGGAGGTCTTGCGGCGGGTTAAGGCAACCCAACCCGATATCGAAGTCATCATCCTCACCGGTCACGGCAACGAAACCGACAAGGAGACCTGCATGCAGCTGGGGGCCTTTGCCTACCTGCAGAAACCGGTCGACATCGATATCCTCAGCCAGACCATGAAGCAGGCTAATGAAAAAATTCTCCAACGCAAACAGACAAAAGAGGTATAAACAAAGATAACCAGCCGGTGGCGCGGGGCACCCCATCCCGCGCCACCGACTCCCACCCCGACGCACAGCGGGACCGCTGGGCCGCCGGCCTGATTGCAACCGGTGTACCAACCAGTCCGCGGAAGGAGCGATCATGAATTTTTTCAAGCGGTACAAACCCGGATTCCTCGATCACCAGAATCAAGCAACCGGCCTGTATAAATCGCTCTTCAATTTCAGGCTGCTGTGGCGGCAGTCCATTGGCATCACCCTGGTGGTGGCCCTGCTGCCGCTGCTCGTCCTGGCCCTGGTCGATTATCGGATCAGCAAGCAGGCCATGGAATCCGAGATTCTTTTGCGAACAGCCCGGCTCGTTTCCAATGCCCGCCGGACCCTGACCTCCTATCTTGATGAACGGAAATTCGCCCTCAACTTTCTTATCCTTGACAACACCTACGACCAGCTGTTCGACGAACAGCGGCTCACGCAACTGCTCGACAACCTCAAAAACGGCCTGGGCGACTGGTCCGAACTGGGGGTCATCGACCATAGCGGCGTCCAGCGCAATTACGCCGGTCCGCACCCGCTCAAGGACATGGATTACAGCGGCCAGGACTGGTATAAAAACCTCAATTACAGCGATGCGGATTCCTACCATGACCGCGTCGCCATGCGTTCCAACATCAGCGAGGTCTTTCTCGGTTTCAGAAACACCCCCCATCTGGTCATCTCGGTGCTCCACTCCAATCCGTTCGGGCTGGACTGGCTCCATTATATCCTCCGGGCCAGCCTCGACATCGACCGGATCGTCACCATCCTGTCGCAGCTTGAGGTCAGCGGCGAAGGCGACGCCTTTCTGATCAACCAAAAGGGGATTCTCCAGACCCCGTCGCGCCACTATGGCGGCGTGCTGGAAAAACTGCCCCTGGTCGTGCCCCCGTTTTCCGACCACACCCAGGTTATCGAAAGCAGCGATCACCTCGGCCATCCGGTCGTCATCGGCTATGCCTTCATCACCGGGACGCCGTTCATCCTCATGGTGGTCAAACAGAAGCAACAGCTGATGAAGCCCTGGTACGATACCGGCGCCCAGATCCTGATCTTTCTGATTGGCTCGATTGTGGTCATCCTGGCGGTGGTCATCGGCATCTCCACCTATCTGGTCAACAGCATCTATCAGGCCGACCAGAAACGGGTCGCCACCCTGCACCAGGTCGAATACGCCAACAAAATGGCCTCCATCGGCCGGCTGTCCGCCGGGGTGGCCCACGAAATCAACAATCCGCTGGCGATCATCAATGAAAAAGCCGGCCTGATCAAGGATCTTTTCACCTTCCGCCAGGAGTACCAAGGGGACACCCGCTTGATCGGCCTGATCGATTCGATTATCAGTGCGGTGGATCGCTGCGCAACCATCACCAGGCAACTGCTCAATTTCGCCCGCAACATCCAGGTCAGCCTGCAAAAGGTCAGCCTGAAACAGATCGTCGCCGATGTGCTCGAATTCCAGACCAAGGAAGCCGGCTACCGCAGCCTCACCATTGAGGTGGACATCGCCGAGGAAATCCCTGAATTCGTCAGTGACCGGGGCAAACTGCAGCAGGTCTTTATCAACCTGGTCAACAATGCCTTTGCCGCCATGGAAGACGGCGGCACCCTGAAGATTACCGGCCGAATGGGCCCAAACGGAAAGACCGTGCTGATCACGGTCCGCGATAATGGTTGCGGTATTCCCCAGGAAAATATTAAGAAAATCTTCGAGCCGTTCTTTACCACCAAAAGCGGCAAAGGCGGCACCGGCCTGGGATTGTCGATCACCTACGGCCTGGTCAAGGAGATCGGCGGCGAGATCGACATCGAAAGTACCATCGGCAAGGGCACAACCTTTACCATAACCCTGCCACTTGAATATCAAGCAGCAAAAGGAGAAACAGATGCGCGTACTACTGGTTGACGATGAGGAAGAACTGGTTTCGACCCTGGCGGAGCGATTGGCCATGCGTGGAATCGAGGCCTCCTGGGTTACCGATTACCGCGGCGCGCTGGATAGAGCGGCACGTGAGCCGTTCGATATCGCCTTGCTTGATGTCCGGCTGCCGGAAATGAACGGCCTGGAATTAAAGCAGCTGCTGGCGAAACAGTGTCCGGAGATGAAGTTCATCTTTCTCACCGGGCATGGCTCCGAAGAGGATTTCAGGGCCTGCTCCGCCGAAAGCGGCCAGGAATACTATCTGATCAAACCGGTGCAGATTGAGGTGCTGGTCGCCAAGCTCAATGAAATCTTCAAACAATAAGGAGCGGAATTATGAGCAGCAATCACGACGCCACCAGCACCCCGGGGTTAGGTTTTGTCGGCAGCATGACCGCCTCCATCTCGCATGAAATCAAAAATGTGCTGGCGATTGTCAATGAGAATGCCGGGTTACTGGAAGACCTAGCGCTGCTGGCGGAAAAAGGCCGGCCCCTGAGCCCGGATCGGCTCAAGACCATGTCGGCGAACATCCGCCGGCAGGTGCAGCGGGCCGACGATATTATCCGCCGCTTGAACCGCTTCGCCCACAGCACCCATGAACCGGCCGCCACCACCGATCTCGGCGAGATTCTAGAGTTTACCGCCGCGCTGGTGGCCCGCCTCGCCGCCATGAAAAACGTGACCCTGTCGGTGGCGATGGCGGCCCCGGTGGCGGTGCGGATCCGTCCCTTTGTCCTGGAAAACCTGCTCTGGATCTGCTTGAAAAATCTCTTTGCCGTCACCCAGGATAACCGGACGGTGGTTTTAGGAGCCCAGGCCCTCGACGGCCAGATTGCGATTACCCTGCAAATGGGTGCGGGACTGCCGCTCACCGCCCTCGGGGCGCAGGTGGCCAGCGAAGGGCAACCCCTGTTAGCGGCGCTCCGGGCCGAAGTGAGCGTCGACGCCGAACAGCACCTGATGCGGCTGACCATGCGCCCTGCCCAAGACGAATGAACCCCGGAAAATCCCATCACTGCAACCCAAGGAGGATGCCATGTCCGAAAAAGTATTGTTGATTGACGACGAACAGGATTTTCTTGATATCATGTCAGAACGGATGCAGGCCCGCGATATCGACGTGACCACCGCTTCCTCGGCCAAGGACGCCCTTGACCTGGTGGAGAGCGGCGGCTACGACGCCATCATTCTTGACCTGCAGATGCCGGAGATGGACGGCCTCCAGGCGCTGGAGCGAATCAAGGCCATCAATCCCAATCTCCAGGTGATCCTCCTCACCGGGCATGCCACGGTGGAGAAAGGTGTCCAGGCAATCAAAATGGGCGCCACCGACGTGGTGGAGAAGCCGGCTAACATTGCCGTGCTGATTGAAAAGATCAAGAAAGCCCACGCCCAGAAAATCATCCTGGTGGAAAAAGAGACCGAGGAGAAGATCCGCGCGATCCTGGGTTCCAAGGCCTGGTAAGGACGCCGACCCGCAACCGAAGGCCCGAGAGGACAGGTTTTTCCCCGCGCGCTCTGGCGGAAAACCTCCTGTCCCCTTGGGCGAGCAGACCAGAGGAGGGCTCGGTCGACCGGGCAGCCGGGGGGACTGGCGAGGGCGCTGTCCTTTCGACTTCCGGGGAAAAGCTCTGGCTTCAGGGCCGACGTGGCTGCTTGTCGAAATGCTCTGGATGTGCCGCCGAATCCTATTTTTTTCCCCTGAATTGGTCGAGTGCAATCCGATACTTGTTAATTTTGTCGTACAGGCTTTTTCTCGAAATGCCCATGAGCTGATAGGCCGCGCCCACCTGTCCCCCGGCCTTTTGCAGGACCTGCTCCACGTAGAGCCGCTCCTGCTGCTCCATGTACTCCTTCCAGTTCAGCTCCGGGATCGAAGGAGCGAGAGCTGCCCTGACCGGGGTTTCCCCCGCCGGTTCACTGGCGCCCAACACGCAGTATCGCCGGACAAAATTACGCAGTTCGCGAATGTTTCCCGGCCACTCCCGCTGCATCAGCTGCCGCATCAGTTCCGGGCCGCACGGCCTGGCGGCACTATGCTGGCCATCGCAGTATTCGTTCCAGAAATAATCGACCAGCAGAGGGATGTCCTCCTTCCGCTCCCGCAAGGGCGGCAGATGCACCGGCAGCACATTGAGACGGAAGAACAGGTCCTGCCGAAAATGGCCCCTGTCGATCTCCGCTTGCAGATCGCGGTTGGTCGCGGCCACGATCCGGGCCTTGAGGGGGATGGAGCTGTTGCTGCCAAGCCTTGAAAACGAACGTTCCTCCAAGACCCGCAACAGCTTGGATTGGAGCGCAGCCGGCATCGAACAGATCTCGTCGAGAAAGAGGGTGCCGGTGCCGGCATATTCGAATTTCCCCACCTTGCGGCCAATGGCGCCGGTGAAGGCCCCTTTTTCATGACCAAAGAGTTCGGATTCGATCATTTCCGAGGGCAGAGCGCCCATATTGACCGCTACATAGGGGTCGTTGTTTTTTTGACCGAGGCTATGGATGGCCCTGGCCACCAGTTCCTTGCCGGTGCCGGTCTCGCCGATGATCAGCACCGGATCGCTTTCCACGGCAATGGTTTCGATCAGGGTGTAAAGCCCGAGCATCACCGGATGACTGCCGACCAGTCCGAAAAACCGGCTGCGGCTCTCCCGCGTATGACTGAGCTGCTGCTCCAAACGCCGATTTTCCAGCACCAGCTGGCGTCGTTCGATGGCTCTGGAGAGGGTGGCGAGGATGATGTCCTCGTCCACCGGTTTCTGGAGAAAATGGTAGGCCCCCTTCTTGACCGCCTCGACCGCCATGCTGATATCCCCATGCCCGGTGATCAGGATCACCGGAAGATCGGCGTCTTTGGCCAGAATCCGTTCGAGCAGCACCATCCCGTCCATCTCCGGCATACGGATATCCGCGAGCACGGCGGCGAACAGATGCCCCTCGAGGCTCGCCAGCGCTTCCACCGGGTTGCTGAAGGTCTGCACCGCAAACCCGTTCAAGACCAAGGTCTGTTTGATCGCCGCCAGCAGATAGAGGTCGTCGTCGACCACGAGAATTTCCGGCACCGAAGACGACTGCGGCTGCGTGGTCATGGGCGCGCCTCCAGGGTTTTTTCGGGAGCCCCCTCGGTCATTTTGGCCTCAAGGAACTGCGGAATATACACCGAAAAACACGTGCCCTTGCCGGGCACGCTCTCCACCTCGATATAGCCGGCAAAGCCCCGGATGATGCGATCGACGATCGACAACCCCAGCCCCATGCCGGTGCCGACCTCGCGGGTGGTAAAAAAGGGGTCAAAGATTTTTTTCTGCAGTTCCTCGGCTATCCCCTCGCCGTTATCAGCCACCGCCACCACGATATACGGTTCATTGCGCATGTTTTTGGGGTTGAGACATTCGGTCACCCGACTGCTGATGGTCAAGCGGGGAAAAGGCTCCCTGCCCATAGCCTGGACCGCGTTCTGCACCAGATTCAGAAACACCTGTTCGAGACGGACCTCGACTCCCAGCACCACACAAGGGCTGTCCGCCAGCAGCAGATCCAGGGTGACCTCGCTCAGGCGCAACTGGGACTCGAGAAAACTGAGGATTTTCCGGATGATTTCGTTCAAATCCACCGGCGAGCGATCTTCCTCCTCCTTACGGCCAAAGCTGCGCATGGTGCTGATGATCGAGGCCGCCTTGTTGACCCGGTCGATGATGATTTCCAGATTCTCCCGCAACATCGCTTTGTGGTCGTCGGGACTGTCCAGGGCTTTGAGGCAGTTGCGGGCAAAAAGTAAAATGGCGTTGAGCGGCTGGGTCAGCTCATGGCCGACCCCCGCAGCCATTTCGCCCAGGCTGGCCAGTCGGCTGGAGTGAATCAACTGTTTCTGGCCGTCCTGCATCCGGCCCATCAATTCATAAAATTCACTGCAGTCCGAACAGATCAGCATATGCAGCACCAGGCCGTTGGGATGCACATGGGTGGAGCCGCGCATCTTGACCGGCAGGCCGGCGCCCTTGTTTGTCCGAAGATTGGCCTCAAATTCATTGAACTCGCCCTTGGCAAAGGCCTGACGGATCGCTTCAGCGGTGGGCGGATCCACCAGATCCTCCAAGGCCAGCTGCTGATCGGCGAGCAAACAATAGCCGGTCCGCTCGAGGAACTCCCGGTTGGTCTGGATGATTTTGAAATCCTGATCCAGCAGCAGAAAGAGCTCGGAAATCCCGGCCAGAATCCTTTCGGTGAAGGACCGGCTGGCCTCCATCTCCTCATGCTTTTTCAAGACCCGGACAACGAGATCCTCCCGCTGCTTCTCCAGAATTTTTATGGCCTGATCATGCATATCCGCTCCTTGCCTTATCGGTTGTCGCCGACCTGCGGCACCTAACCAAGTTTACCAGATGACAGCCGCCCATGATACCAGACTCCAGCAGGGCCTGCCCGTGCAAACAGCTCCCGCCCAACCCGTCGGCCGCAGGCGGAGGTTGACGTTTTTCTCTGGAAAAATATTACGTTCTCCGGTACCACTGGACCATCGTGAGATACCAACGGTTGATTTCAGCCGATGGCGGGATTGACGCCGAGCCCCGACCCGATGGTCGCCCCCATCCCCCAATAGCCTGAGGAAAACCCATGCTCCATTGCAGTATATTTCTCTGCGGCGCCGCCCTGATGATCATCGAACTCACCGGTTCGCGGATCTTAGCCCCTTTTCTGGGCACCTCGCTGATTGTCTGGACCAGCCTCATCGGCATCATCCTGGCCAGTCTCAGCCTGGGCGCCTGGTGGGGCGGCGCCCTGGCCGACCGATACCCGCACCACCGCCGCCTCGGCCAGATCGTGCTGGCAGCGGCCTGGGCCACAGCCGGCATCGGGTTGTCGAAGACCTGGGTGCTCGAATTCCTGCAAGGCACGGGCAATCTGCACACCCTGGCCATCGTGGCCACCATTGCGCTTTTTGCCCCGGCCGCAGTCCTGCTGGGCATGGTCCCTCCCTTTGCCGTGCGGCTCTGCCTCGACGACCCCGCCCATGGCGGGCGCACCGCCGGGATGCTCTATGCCATCTCCACCATCGGTTCGATATTCGGCACCTTTCTCGCCGGATTCGTGCTGATTGCCTGGGTGGGCAGCACCTCCATTCTGTTTATCACCGCCGCGACCCTGGTCGTGGCCTCCTGGCTGGCGGAACCTGCCAATCGATTGCTCAAGGGTGCCTCGCTGGCGGCCTTTGGCCTGGCGATTATCTTTTGCAACCACCATGACAGCCTGATGGCCCAACGCGGCTTTCTCGACCGGGACACCCCGTACAACCGCGTCCTGGTCTATACCAGCAAAGAAGAGGGCACCAGCCGTCCCACCCGGGAAATGGTCACCGGGCCCCAGGGCCGGCAGTCGGCCATGTATCTTGACGATCCCACGGAACTGGCCTTACCCTACACCCGCTTCTATCGCCTGGCCGAATATTTTCAGCCGGAAATGCGGCGCATGCTGGTCCTCGGAGGCGGCGGGTTTTCCTTTCCCAAATACGGACTGGCCCACTACCCCGACCTGCAGATCGACGTGGTGGAACTTGACCCCGGGATGACCGCCCTGGCCCGGAGTCATTTCGGGCTGACCGATCATCCCCGCCTGCGGATCATCGAAGCAGATGCGCGGACCTTTCTCAACCAGGTCGAGGGCCGCTATGATGTCATTCTCTGCGACGTCTTCACCTCGCATTATTCCATCCCTTTTCACCTGGTGACGGTCGAAGCCGTCGAACGGATGCGAGCCGCGCTCAACCCGGGGGGAGTGGTGCTGGTCAATCTCCTGGCTTCCCCCGAAGGCGGATCGAGCCGGTTCTACAAAGCGGTCTACGCTACCTTCAAAACCGCCTTCCCAGCGGTCCGGAGCTATGCTGTTTTTGACCCAACCGATTTATACCAATGGCAAAATCTCATCCTGGCGGCCTCGGCGGACTTGCCCACAGCTGCCGCCCGGGCAGCGGATATTGCCAGCATGCTGACCCATATTTTGCCCGCACCGAAGGGAAACATCCCTCCCTTCACCGATGAGTTCGCCCCCGTCGATCGATATCTGGCGGATTTTGGCCTGAGAACCAACCATTAAGCAGAGAAGGCCCGCGTCAGGCTCGCCGGGTATCGGGCCGTTTATTTCTCCCGGGACGACCGCCGAAAGACCTGGCCCGTTGCGGTTCAATGGGTCTCCCTTCTCCAACCGAGAACGCGCATTGCGCATTCCAGCCTTCTTTTGCGCTATAATAAGCGACTTGCCCCCACGCTGTCCCCTTCAAACCACATAAATTTGCTCAACAAGATAGCGGGAAGCCGGACCGTTCCCTGATTTTTTCAACAGTCCTTTGGCGACGAGATCGTGCAGATCATACTGGGCGGTGCGAACCGAGATGTTATCGCCGACCGCCGCCTGATACTCGCCCCTGGTAATCACCCCATTCCTGACCACCATCGGCCAGGCCTTCCGCTGTCGAGTATTGAGCTCCACCTGCAGCGCAATATGCGGAGGGCCTTCAAAATTACCGCCCCCGTTGCCAGACTCTTGCGCCTGGGCAGGCGGCGGCGACAGCACCGGACCAGCTTCTTTGATAGCCGCTGCACCCACAGGCAACTCGCCGGTTCGTTCATCGAAAAGGATATGCTCGGCCAAAAGAAGATCCCCTTCGGCAAAAGCCAAGGATCGGGTAATGCAATTCCGCAGCTCCCTGACATTTCCGGGCCAATCATAGTGCATCATTTTTTCAAGGGCCCCGCGACTGATGCCCACTGGACGCAGGCCGGACAAAGCCAAATTTTCATCAAGAAAATGTTTGATCAACACGGGGATATCTTCTTTGCGCGATCGCAGGGGCGGGGTGTTGATGGTGATCACCGCGAGGCGGTAATAGAGATCTTCTCGAAATTGGCCGGCCAATGACAACTGGAGGAGATCCACATTGGTGGCGGCGATAATCCTGGCGTCAAAGGCTATATCCTTGTCAGACCCAAGCGGACGGATTCGACGGACCGACAGGGCCCGGAGGAGCGCCTGCTGGACCTTGGGCGAGGCATTGCCGATTTCATCGAGATGAAGGGTCCCACCGGAGGCCGAGATAAAGGACCCCTGGCGATCGGTCTGCGCATCTGAAAAAGCCCCTTTGACATGCCCGAACAGGGCATCCATCAACAGATTTTCATCAAGCGCCCCGCAGTTGATCGAGATAAACGGTCCACTGACCCGATGGCTGACCGAATGGATAGCCTCGGCGGTTAATTCCTTACCGGTTCCGGTTTCCCCGACGACGAGCACATCGGCCAGCACCCGTGAGGCTTTCTGGATCTGCTGACGCAACCCGCTGATGGCCTGACTGCCTCCGACAATGCCATAGAGGGGCATGGTCAACAGCCGGGGATCAAGCACCAGCGAATTTTTAATTTCCCGCTCCAGATTGACGCTTTGCCGCATGCGGTCATCTTCAAAGATTTCTTCACGGAGGATGGTGTCGTTACGGGAAATCTGTAACTGGAGGAGCAGGATGTTGATGGAACGTTGAAACTGGTTGATCTCGGCAAACAGCGGGCTGATGGTCAGCGGCGAAGCATCATCGCCGGCCACGCGCACGTCGACGGCTTCGGCCAGGAGGTCGAGCGGTTTACATATACGACGGCTGACATAATACATGGCGAGCAACACCAGCAGCAGGCTCATGCCCAAACAGATCGCCAGGGCCCCACCGATCCGATAGGTGGAGGCCATGAACACAAAGCTGGTATCCACG
>CAIMMA010000562.1 GCA_903842475.1 uncultured bacterium | reverse complement strand
GCACCTGCGGAAACAGGCCAAGACCGAGGCGGATGAGCGTACCATCCAGGACTGCTTCTCTCAAGAGGATTGGTCTCCGCAAAGAAGAAACGTGTCATGCGCCGTGCGCTGCTGAACCAGGCAGGAATTGACACTGTACATCTCACCAATTTCGACATGGTGGACGCGGCGATTTGCGCCCTTACTGCCCATAACCTTGCCTCGAACAAACCATGCAAGAGTTATGGTGAACCGGTTAATCGACCAGAAAAACTATATTTTGTTCATGGCAATCGGGAAAAGAGACAAAAATGTGGTCTATAAAAAGACCCGGGAAAGGAAGTAACTTTCGACTTAATCTGTTCGGTAGTTTTAGGGCTAAAAAAATGAGATGGTTAAATGAAACGGGACGCGGGAGCGTCCCCGGCTGCGTTCCCACGCTGGAGCGTGGGAACGATCAAAAAGAGGGCAATTAATCCCTGTAAGTTTCAGCTTGCCCATCCGCAGCCTCCTGATACCTGGATACTGTTCAGCCTTCCTCCCGCCCGTCAGGTGGGTTACTTCCAGCCTCCGCCCAGCACCTTGTAGAGGGTGACCTGGTTGACCAGCCGGGTCAGGCGAGTGGCGATCAACCCTTGCTGGGCGCTGTAGAGCGAACGCTGGGCGTCGAGCACGTTGAGATAGCTGTCGATGCCCTGGTTGTAGCGTGCCTGGGCCAACAGGGAGCGGGTGCCGGTGGCCTTGACCAGCCCCTCCTGCGCAGCCAGCTGCTCGTCGATGGTGCCGCGTTGGGCCAGGGCGTCGGCCACTTCCCGGAAGCCGGTCTGGATTGCCTGCTCATACTGGGCAACGGCGATATCGCGATCAACTTCGGCCACCTTGAGCTGGGCCGAGCGGGCCCCGGCGTCAAAAATCGGGATAATGATCTGCGGTGCAAAGGTCCAAACATCAGACCCGGATTTGAACAGTCCGGACAACTCGTCGCTGCGGGTTCCGACGGTGCTGATCAGGACGATGCGCGGAAAGAAGGCCGCCCGTGCCGCGCCGATGTTGGCATTGAAGCCTTTGAGCTGGTTTTCGGCCTGGAGAATGTCGGGACGCCGCAGCAGCACACTGGAAGGGAGGCCGGGGGGGAGATCCCGGATCGCGGTCGGGCTTTCCGGGATGGCCCGAGGGAGCAACTCGGCCGGCACCTTGCCGCCGACCACCAGATTGAGGTTGTTTTCATCCTGCGCCACCAGGGTGGTGGATCGGGCGACATCCACCCGTGCCGACTCCACCTGGGTTTGCGCCTGCCGCAGATCGAGCTCCGAGGCGGCGCCGAACTCAAAGCGCTTCTGGATCAGCGCAAAGCTCGACTGCTGGGTTTTCAGGGTTTCCTGGGCCAGCCGCAGCCGTTCGCGGTCGGCCGCCAGATTAAGAGCCGTCGCGGCCACCTCGGCCACCAGGCTGATCCGGACCGTGCGCCCGGCCTGTTCGGTGGCCAGATACTGCTCCAAGGCCTGGTCTTTGAGGCTTTGCACCCGGCCGAACAGATCGAGTTCGTAGGCGCTGACGCCCAGCGCCACCGTGTATTTTTGATTATCGCCAGCCTGGTTGTTGACGATCGAGATGGCGTCGAGCTTGGGGGCGAGGTCGGCTCGTTTGATCTGGTACTGCGCCTGGGAGCGCTCGATATTGAGGGCCGCTATCCGCAAGTTGCGATTCTGTTCCAGAGCCAGCTTGATCAAGCCCTGCAGCTGCGCATCGGTAAAAAAGCTCTGCCAGGGGATGTCGGCCAACTCCTGATCGGCTGGTGCGCCCACCGGCTGCTGGTAGGACGGGCCGTTGGGCCAGGCGGCCGGAACCGGAGCCTCGGGCCGGGTATAGGTGGGCGCCATGGTGCAGCCGGCCAGGCCGATACAGGTGCCGAGCAGGAGGCCGAGCGCGGTTGTTATCCGTTTTCTTGGTTGCATGTCACTTACCCTCCAAAACAGGTTGGGCCGTCGGAGATGGCGGACCCGGTCGCTTCGGCTTCTTCCCGAACAGGCGGGAGATCAGGACAAAGAAAAAGGGAATGAAAATCAGGTCGATGAAGGTGGCCGAGAGCAGGCCGCCGGTGACCGCGGTGCCGATGGCGTTCTGGGCGGCGGCACCGGCGCCCTTGGTCAGGGCCAGCGGCAGGGTGCCGAAGAAAAACGCCAGCGAGGTCATGATCACCGGCCGGAGCCGGATCCGCACCGCTGCCAGGGTGGCCTCGACCAGTTCATGGCCCTGCTGCATCTGTTCCTTGATGAATTGGATGATCAGGATGGCGTTCTTGGTCGATAGCCCCACCGTGGTCAGCAGCCCGATCTGGAGATAGACATCGTTGGGCAGAACCCGCAGCTTGACCGCGACCACCGCCCCCACCAGGCCCAGCGGCAGCATCAGCAGGTTGACGAAGGGGATGGTCCAGCTCTCGTACAGGGCCGCCACGCTCAGAAACACCACCAGCAGGGAAATGGCGTAGAGGGCCGGGGCCTGGGCGCCGGCATTCTTTTCTTCATAGGAAAGCCCGGTCCACTCGTAGCCGATCCCGGTGGGCAGTTCGGCGGCCATCTTTTCCATCTCGGCCATGGCCTCGCCGGTGCTGACCCCGGGGGCGGCCTGACCCAGAATCTCCACCGAGGGGATGCCGTTGTACCGTTCCAGCCGGGGGGAGCCGTACAGCCAGCGACCGCTGGCAAAGGCGGAGAACGGCACCATGGCGCCGCTCTTGCTGCGCGCATACCAGCTGTTGATATCCTCGGGCAGCATCCGGAAGCGGGGATCCGCCTGGAGATAGACCTTCTTCACCCGACCGTTCTGGATGAAATCGTTGACATAGGTACTGCCCCAAGCGGTGGCAAGGATGTTGTTGATCTCGGTCAGCGACACCCCCTGGGCACTGGCGCGGACATCGTCGATATCGAGCTTGAACTGGGGCGAGTCATCCTGACCATTGGGGCG
>CAIMMA010000561.1 GCA_903842475.1 uncultured bacterium | reverse complement strand
CCGCCTGCCCGGCAAGCGGATCATCATCACCCTGCTCAACACCCTGCTGGCCCTGCCCACGGTGGTGATCGGCCTGTTTGTCTATGTCTTTCTCTCCCGGCGCGGCATCTTCGGCCCCCTGGACCTGTTGTACACCCAGGAGGCGATGATGATCGGCCAGTTCATCCTGATCGTGCCGCTGATCACCGCCCTGACCATCGCCGCCATCAGCCGGGTGGACGAGCGGTACCGCAAAACCGCCCAAACCTTGGGGGCGGACACCTGGCAAACGGCCCTGGTGGTGCTGCGCGAGGGCCGGTTCGGTATCGGCGCCGCCGTTATTTCCGCCTTTGGCCGGGTCATCTCCGAAATCGGGATTTCGATGATGCTCGGCGGCAACATCAAGGGCTTCACCCGCACCATGACCACCGCCATGGCCCTGGAATACGACAAAGGCTCCTTCACCCTCGCCGTGGCCCTGGGGCTGGTCTTGATGGCGATCAGCCTGGGGATGAATGTCCTGTTCAATCTCGTCCAGGGGAAAAGCAGCCGATGATGTGCTACACTCTGACCGCGCTCACCCAGCGGTATAACCACCGGACCGTGCTCGATATCGACCACCTGGAGATCAAGGCGGGACGCATCCATGCCCTGCTCGGCCCCAACGGCGCCGGCAAGACCACCTTGCTGAACATCCTGGGTTTCCTGGAAACGCCGACCTCCGGCCGGATGACCTTTAACAGCCAACCGGTGGAACCCGCGCGAACCGCTCTGCTGCAGTTGCGCCGCCAGGTGGTGCTGGTGGATCAGCATCCGATCATGTTTTCGACCACGGTCTGTAGCAATATCGAATTCGGATTGAAAATCAGGAAGATGGGGACCGATGAACGGCAGCGGCTGGTGGACGAGGTGCTCGATACGGTCGGGCTCCGGCCGTTCAAATTTGCGCGCGCCCATGAGCTCTCCGGCGGCGAAACCCAGCGTCTGGCCCTGGCTCGGGCCCTGGCCCTCTCGCCGCGCGTGCTGCTTTGCGATGAACCGACGGCCAGCGTTGATGCCGAAAATCAAGCGGTGATCGGTGCGCTGCTCCAACAGATCAATGCAACCCGGGGCACAACCATTATTTTCACCACCCACGACCGCCTGCAGGCCGCGGCCCTGGCCCAGGAAACCCTGGTCCTGGAGAATGGACGACTAGCGGCCACCACCTACGAGAACAGCTATTCCTGCACCCTGACCCCGGCGGCAAAAGGCTTGCTCCTCTGCACCCTGCACGGCCGGGTCGTCCTTCCTTTCACCCCGCCGCCGAATTACCAACCGACCAAGAGCGGTCGGGTGTACCTCGATCCCGAAAAAATAACGCTGAACCGAAATGACGGTCAGGGGAAAGCCTCTCAGGAGGTCATCGGGACGATTATACTCGTCATGGCCGAGGGCGAAAAAATCAGAGTGGTGGTTGATATCGGAGTGTTGCTGGTGGTGCTCATGGATCGCACCCGCTACCAGGAGTTGCGCCCCGCTGTTGGCGAATCCATGCAGCTGCAATTTGCAGCAAACGCGCTCACCCTGCGGGGTGGGTGCGTTTGAGATGTTTGAGATCGCTGAGGGTGACCAGAGGATGGACCTGTCCCGGGTTAATCCTCCCGATTCGTCTTGACCAGCAAAAGCGAGCATTCAGCAACCGTCTGCAACAACTCGGCAAACTCCAGGGGCTGATCGGCAAACGACACCGCCACCGGTGGTTGAAATAGGTACTCCCGCTGGGCGGCAAAATCGTGAAACCCTTTGCCAGTGCAGCAGATGCCGTGGGGCAGGAGGTCTCGGATACGGTCGGTGGCGATACTGTTGAACAGTTTCAGGGTGATAAAGCCGGCATCGGATGGGGGGATGGCCGCCTTGGTTTCGGGCTGACTGCGCAGGGTGCCATGCAACCCCTGGCGTCGAAAAATCGCTCCGGCAAGTCCGGGCATGGCCGCGGAAAGCGCCAGGGTGGAACCGGCGGGCAAAAGCCGGTCAAAACTATCGGCGGCAACCCCGTTGATGAAGATGGTCTGCACGGTTTGCTCGATGTACTCCGCGGTAAAACCGGGGAGCGTGAGTAAAAACGGGAGGACGGCGATTGGTCGGTCAATGCCGACAAGCATGCCGTGCTGGAGCAGGGAAGCAAAACCGGCCACCGCCTCTGCAGGCAGCGTCAGGGTCAGTTGGGGCGGGAGGGCAGTATGCATGGCGAAGTGTACGTCGGGAATAAGTGATGGGTTTATTGATCAATACAGTCCTACCATAAGAATATATCCAGGGGAACCGAATAAACACGTCGATATTTCATCGAAACCAGTCAGTTGT
>CAIMMA010000560.1 GCA_903842475.1 uncultured bacterium | reverse complement strand
CCTGCTTCGAGGATAAGCCGACTTCCTTCGCCATTCAGTGCGGCTATTATGGGCCTTCCCGCGGCGAGATAGTCCTGAACTTTACTAGGGATTGTGAGGGAGAAAATATAGTCTTCTTTCAGGGTCACAAGCAATGCTGAGGCTTTTGCAAAAAATTTTGGCATACTTTCCAGGGGGTGACTGCCCAGCATAATGATATTTTGAATAGTATGCTTTTCGATTTGCTCACGAATCCAGGCGGCGCGGCTTCCGTCGCCAATGAGAAAAAAACAGATGTCAGTTCGGTCACGAAGCAGCAACGCCGCTTCAACGATGGTTTCCAAGGACTGGGCTGTTCCGAGATTGCCGGCAAAAACCACGGAAAAGAGCGTCGAAGCAATGGCGTCTGCTCTATTGGCGCACTGATTAATCTCCCCGGGCTCACAGATCACATGCGCAGGATTGGGGAAGTAGACTACTTTAGTATGGTCCGCCAGGCGGGTGACAGCATCCCTGAAGGCCTCGGATTGAATTAGGATCGTATCAGCGCAATGATAAATGATGCGGACCAGCAACTCGACTATTTTCAGCATCAAACGGTTGCGTATATAACCGGTCGCCGCCAGGCTTTCGGGCCAGATGTCTTGGACCCAAACGACGAGCGAGGCTCCTTTGATCCATTTAAGGGGTAATGCCGCTATGGCTTGCAGCAAGGGGGACGGAGCGTAGATAAAGATAACGTCAATAGGTTTGCGAAAAAGAATAAACGGCGCTAAAAGCCCGGCAGATACGATGAAAGATAGATAGTTGGCTATTAAACGCGATGGACTTCGTCCCCCTCTGGGGATAACCGGAACTCGCCATATGGTGACACCGTTTAAGTCTTCCTGTTTGGTGCCGAGCGCCCGGTAGCCTGGGTATATTTTCCCTTCCGGATAATTAGGCTTACCGGTCAGAACCGAGACCTCTATTCCAGACGCTTTCAAGGATGCCACCAGGTCATTGATACGAAAGTTTTCCGGCCAAAAATATTGGGTCAGTACGAGTAGGTTCACTGGCAAACTTCACGGATGAAATCAGAAGCTGATCTCAATTGTATTGATTCGTCATGGCAACCAAGGAAACGCCGCACAGCTCTGGCAATGGACATCGCCGAATTGGCATCAAAGGTTTCAACCGGCGCACAGGCATCGCGCACATAATCGAGTTCGGGAGCAAGGATCGGCAATCCGCAAGTTGCGGCCTCAATCAGGGGCAAGCCCAAGGATTCCATCGTTGACGGGTAAATAAGAGCATGGGCTCGACGGTACAGGGCCAACACCGCATGATGATCCAGGTGGCCGAGATTGTGCACTCGTAATCCGTGATTTTGAGCAAAGGCTGCTAACGTTCCGGCGAGAAGCGCATCACGAGGTCCGAGCGTCAAAGCCAGCGACGGCCGGACACCGTCTAGTGCAAGCAGACGCCAGGCATCGAGGAGTATTTTGTGGTTTTTATGGGGTAATCCGTCCGCCACAAAGATAAAATCCCATAAGGGGGCGTCAGGCTCAACCGGCGGGGCATTTAAGGTTGTATCGGAAAACGGCAGCACTCGCACCTCCGGCTGGTTACCGTGCCAGGTTTCAAGATCCCGTCGCATCGAGGCAGTCTGGACAAACCAAGTTTTCACTCGATCCTTTAATAAATGGCCGATCCAACGGTTAAGAGTAATTTGGATGCGGCTCTTGAGTGGGTAGCTTGCCAGAGACCCCCGTCCCAGCATGAGCCGATTTTGTTGAAACACGATCACCTTCCCCTGGCATTTGAGCAATGGAGGCAGGCCATGAAGACACAAAAGAATGTCCTCCGGACACGCAATGTTCTGGAGCGTCTTGTGCGCTTTCAACCGGTCAAGGACCGTAGGGTGAACGGCAATAACCTTCGAGTCCGTAGGCATTCTCAATAAATGAAGCGCCCTTGAATCGATAAATGCATGCAGTCGAGGCAGGTCGACAGTCTCGAGAATGGCTCGTAAAAGCACCAAACCGCCGCCAGTATGAATACCCGGGGCAAAGAGAAGTAAACGTCCGTTGGCCGCCATTATCGCATCATCTTTCAATGCATACCACCCAGTGCATCCAAAAGCTCCTGCAGCGATGGTCTCGGGTCCGCCTCTCGCAAGAGTTCCCGGTAGGCTTGTTCGCACGCAGCGATATCCGCAATGCCATCACGATACAAACGACCTCCGGCGGCTGTCGGCTTGGAAACTCGTTTGGCCAGCGTCCAGATCTCGGCAACGGACACGCTGACATATTCGGCAATGATTTGTAACCAGAGCGTCTTTAAGCTGACACGTTGTTGTTTGCTCCAGCACTTTGTGGCGAGGTACACGAGCCGGTAATAGGAGGGTGATTTAAACAGGCAGACTGCATATAAGCGGGGCATGTTATAGGTTGGCAGGGCCTCTGATTGCATCGCCATTAAGGTGGAATACACGGCTTGGGCCCAAACTGTTTCAACGCTTACGAATCGCGGGAGCACCTCTGGCCAAATGAGATTGCGAAATCTTCGAGTATGCGGATCGTCTTCAAGAGAACCAGTGTGGGTCTTTGTGGCGCTTCGCCCTGTATTACTTCCCGCCGAGGCGCCCGGTAAGGTCAGCGGGTAATCAATCCAGACGTATCGATCAATGACCTCTGCAACTCCCATGGCTCCCGAAACATCCGGACTGGTGCCATGAAAATAGGCACCGCTGCGTTCCTGCACCCGTTGCAGTACGGAACGGGCAACTAAGCCGTGATACACTTTGGGTAAGCCATCCGTGCCAAGTGCTGCACGAGAGAGCGCCGCCAGTTTATCCGGGTGTGCGAACCGCCAACCAGCCGTGCCGAAGTGACGCTTCATATAGACCCTTCCCGCATGCGCAGTCCCGAAAGCTCGCGATCGAAAATCCGGCCACGCATAGTTGACGACAACTTCGGGGGCAATCGCCGCGACGTCATGGATGGCAGCCCAGCGCGCGGCCTCCAGAGCTTCTGGCAATATGGTGTCGTCATCGCCAATAAGGCAAATATATTGTCCTTCAGCCAGCGCCATCGCCTGGTTATGATTCTCCGTCATTGACAGGGGTTCGTTACAATGGACGTAGCATAATCGGCAATCGTTTATGTCGGTTATATGGTCCTTTAGTATCGAGTCGTTACTGGTATCGTGCACAACCAGCTGCAAGGCATCGGATCGAATCGAAAGTACGCTTCGGATTGCGTGTATTGCATATCGTGCCCGGTTGTGGG
>CAIMMA010000559.1 GCA_903842475.1 uncultured bacterium | reverse complement strand
TGGAGCACCTGGTATGGGCGTTACACCCGGTGTCGGGGTAGGGGCGCCTGGTGTGGGCGCTGCACCCATGAACCTCGGCGGGCCAGTGAACAGAGTCGGGAGACGCTGAGCAAGCTCAGGCTGTTAACTGGATTTTGAAGTTCCACCGGCTACTAAAGCGGGCCGTTTTTATTGCCCGCTTTAGTATTCCGTTCCGAAGTTCCGTGCTAGCTAGCACAACATGGTGCCATTGGTGCCGGAAAATAATAGGGGCAGTGGCCGAGGATTGAGTCATCCATTCCGCCAATCCAGAGCAAAGCCTTCTCGTCATAGACAGGGAGAACGCCACCACGTCTAAGGCCATCTACGAGGCCATGCATCTGCCGGTGCGTAAATCCCAAGCAAAACAGCCCGTTCCCAATCAACCTTTCCCTGGTATGGGAAGAATGACAATTGCCGAAATCAGCCGCCAATACGGCCTTGATCAGGCGAGCATCGTCGCTCACCTTGCCAGCAAAGGCATCGACGCCGATCCCGACAAGTCGGTCAAAGAAATCGCGGCTGCCCACCATACCGATCCCCATGCCCTCTTTGACCTGATCCATGCAGCCGCCCTTCGATAATGACTAAGATTGCCATGCCGAACCTCAATCCCATTTGATAGGTATCTTAACTTGAGGTGTCTACTGTTCGCCTTTCACCACTATATTCTTAGAATTTTACCTCTCGAATTTTTTACGAAATGAGCGAATGATCAGGAAACATCTCAACTTTGAGGTTTGCTTACAAAGCGGGCCTTGCCAAGAGACATCTTTCTACACTCAAGATTGCGATGTGCTGAAATATGCCTTTTTAATCGTTCATCATTTTGTCCAATGTTCGTCGGTCACTATGACAGGTAAGTACTTGATGATCCATTGCCTGCGTTCCAAGCATTAGACAAAATAATTCATTCTGTCTAATGTTTTGACTGTCGATGTGGGACAGCAATTTGTTAAGGTTGCCAGACCGAACCTTAACATATTTGGCATGTATTCCGACTTGCCATAACTACTGTGAATGCCTGACTCTCAAAGTTACGATATCTCTGAAAAATGTGAATTCGGCGAGGCGAAATAGCTAATAAATCTGCCTTTTCTCTGCCTACTGCTCCGTTTACTCCGCAACCTCTCTGGAAAGGAGGTCAATTCCGTTAATATTTCGTTTGGGACACTGTTTTCTCTGTTCAACGTAATTTCATTATGCCCGAATGGCCCGCAGACGTATCGGGTGGGCGTGAGGCCATGTTTGATTGATCCAGGAGGTTCGACCATGCGAAAGTTATGCATTGCGACGTGCTTTGCGACATTCCTTCTCGTGGGCCAGGCGATCGCGGCTGACCAGGCGCAGAAGTCGGAAGCCGCTGAGAGCAAGGCGGGGGCACTGGAGCAGAACGTAGCGGCCGAGGGCAGCAAAACGCGCCCTTCTCCATCCGAGATGATCACGAAGCCCGAAGCGCAGGCGGTCGATCCGGTCGGCGAAGATCCCTTAGACGATGCGATCACCTGTCTTTCACGCACCATCTACTGGGAGATTAGGGGTGAGGGGGCTGCCAGCATGGAAGCAGTCGCCAATGTTGTTATGAACCGGCTGGGACATGAGGGCTTTCCAAACACGGTTTGTGAGGTCGTCAGGCAGGGCCGCGAGCAGGGTGCCTGCCAGTTCT
>CAIMMA010000558.1 GCA_903842475.1 uncultured bacterium | reverse complement strand
TAGGAGATAAGTTGCATGAGGGGTCGTTTTAAAACCATGCAATAAAATCCAGCATTGCAAAAAATCGGTGAAATTTCTTGTAGGGTTAAAGGTCGCTCTCTTTGCCGCTGTTACTTGACCAGCTCACCCCTGCCCAGAGAGAGGGAGTGACACGCTTTTCATTGGAGTCTTTTATGTATCGTTACAGGTTACCTTGTCTTCTCCTCGTTCTCATTCTGCTTTTTTGCTTTTCTTCCCCCCTCCTTGCTGAACAGTTCGGGCAACATAAAAATATTCTCCTGTTGAACTCGTATCACCAAGGATACAAATGGACCGACGATCAGACGCAAGGCGCTTTGGAAGGATTGGGCGTCGTCAAGAATGGTTTCAAAGTATTTACAGAAAATATGAGCACGAAATTGATTAGTTCCGAGCCGTATTTCGCGGTTCTTGCCAATACATTTGAGTTCAAATTCAAACACATCCGGTTTGATCTGATCATTGCCACAGATGACGACGCGTTCGCTTTTTTGGAGCGCTACCGTGATAAGCTCTTTCCGAATACGCCCGTTGTATTTTGTGGGGTTAACTGGTTCAATCCTGAGTCCGTACCCGCCGGGTTCAAAGAGTATACCGGAATTAATGAAGATGCCGACATCCCGGCAACGCTTGATTTGATGCTGAAACTCCATCCCGGGACCAGGAAAATATATATTATCGCCGACGCCACTACCACAGGAAGAAAGATTCACGCACAATTTGACAAGGTTGCCTCACAATATAAAGACAACGTGAGCTTTGTTTTCCTGGACGATATGGAGATTTCCGAAATCATTAATATTGTAGGCAATCTTGGCAAGGACAGTCTTGTGCTCCTGACGAGCTTCCAGCAGGATAAGTCCGGACAATTCTTTGAATTCAGTGAGAGCGCCGGTCTGATTTCAAAGAGCAGCAAAGTGCCTTGTTATGGACTGTGGGATTTCAATCTTGGATTCGGGATAATTGGCGGCATGCTGACGAGCGGTCATGCCCAGGGAAAAGCTGCGGGTGAGGCAGGGCTTCGGATACTCAACGGGGAAAAGGCTGACTCCATTGCCGTCCAAATGAAAAGCCCGAACCGCTTCATGTTCGATTATACACAATTGCGGCGGTGGAATATTAACTCTTCGGTTTTGCCCACGGACTGTGTCGTTATCAATAAGCCGGTCTCCTTTTATGCCCTTCATAAGAGTCTCGTATGGGAGACCAGCTTCGGGTTTGTCGGCTTAAGTATTATAATCATTATGCTTATTATAAATATCAGGGGGCGTAAACAAAGCGGCGAAGAGTTACGGGCCAGTGAGGAAAAATATCGCCTGATCGTCGACACGGCCGACGAGGGTGTCTGGATGCTGGATTATCAGGGGCGCACAACCTTTATCAATGATCGCATGGCTGATATGATAGGCTACTCGAAGGAAGAGATCCTTGGCCACGAATTCACTTCCTTCATGTTTAAAGAGGATTTGCCCGACCACGAGGCAAGGATGAAAACGCGTCGTCAGGGGTTGAAGGAGCAATACCAGCGCCGGGTGCGGCACAAGAACGGGCAGGTTGTGTTGGTCCATGTTTCCGCGGTTCCCATCATTGCAGACGATAATCGCGTTGCGGGCTCTTTTGCCATGTTTACCGATATCACTGAGATGAAGCGCGTTGAAGATGAATTGATACAATACCACAACAACCTTGAAGTTATTGTCAAGCAACGTACCGCGGAGCTTGCTGTTGCCAAAGAAGCCGCGGAGACCGCCAATAATGCCAAGAGTGAATTTTTAACCACGATGAGCCATGAAATCCGAACGCCCATGAATGCCATTATCGGCATGACCGGCCTCCTGCGTGATACCATGTTAACCGTGGACCAACACCATTACTTGGGGGTGGTGCGGGCAGCATCGGAACATTTGTTAACGCTAATCGACGACATTCTCGACTTTTCCAAAATCGAGGCCAAAAAGTTAGCCTTAGTGGATATGCCTTTCAATCTCCATGAAATCCTCGTGGACACAGTTGCCATGTTCGCTTATCAAGCCGAAGAAAAAGGACTGGCAATCTCCTTCATGATCAAGAAAGATGTACCTGTCTCTCTCGTGGGCGACAGCCAACGATTACGCCAGATTCTGGTTAATCTTATCGGCAACGCCCTGAAGTTCACCGAAAAAGGGGGGGTTGAGGTAAACGTCGACCTTGCTCCCGAGGAGGCGGTCCTGCCGCACGATGACTCGATGCGGCAATCAACCCAGTCGACCGTTTCCCTGCTTTTTAGTGTGCAGGATACAGGGATCGGAATCCCTGTATCTGAACAGAAAAGAATTTATGACAGTTTCACCCAACTTGACGGCTCATATCGAAGAAAATGTGGCGGGGTTGGCTTAGGGCTGGCTATCACGAAACAACTAATTACCCTGATGGGTGGTGGGATCGGTCTGGAAAGCCGTCTGGGATGGGGCAGCCGGTTTTTCTTCACTATTCGCCTGCATCTTGCCCCGCCGCACGAACGCAAAGCTATGATGCCAGAGGGAATTGTGGAGAGCGAGGAGGTTGCCCCCCCACTGCGCATATTGATCGCGGATGATTTAGTAGTGAACCAGGAAATAATTACCGCCACACTAGAACGACGAGGCCACACGGTCAGGCAAGTCTTCAATGGTCTGGAAGCACTGGAAACACTGCAGCAAGAGCGATTTGACCTTGTTCTGATGGACGTACAAATGCCGGTCATGGATGGCCTGGAGGCTGTTCAGCAAATCAGGGCGCTCGATGACAGGCAGATAGCGACGGTGCCGGTCATCGCTCTGACTGCCCATGCGGTCAAAGGTGATCGGGAACGATTTTTAAAGGCCGGTATGGATGCCTACGTTTCCAAGCCTGTACGATCCTCGGAGTTACTGCGGGTTATAAATGAGGTTGTTCAAAAGAAAAATCAGCAATCTTGGGCGGCCGCAGCACTTTGAAGACTGGCAATAACCTTAATCTGGACACGGTGCGGGAGTCGTTCAGTCCGGCCATTGTCTGGGACAGCAACAACTTCCGCAAGGATGCCAGCCACGCAGACATCGGCACCACTATTTAAACTGTGGGTGATCTGCGCCTGAACGCAAGGGCTACCAGGAGTGCAATCATTCTATCACCGGCATACGGTGGTCGGAAACTGTGCCCCATTGGTTTCACACAGCAGCGTCACCTGATGCGCATCTGGGTGCCTCAGGTGTTCCAAGATAATGTCGCAACTTCTCGAAAAGCGCACTGGAAACAATAGGTTTTGCCAGGCGATCGCTGCACCCAGCCGCCAGCAATTGATTCCAGGACCAAGGATCAACACCAGCTGTGACGGCGATAATCGGGGTGGCCTTAAACTCGTCAATTTCCCTGAGTCGTCGAGTCGCCTCGATCCCATCCATTACCGGCATCCGGATATCCATCAAAATCAGATCGGGCTTGAGAGACTGTGCTTTCTCCAGCACTTCCCTGCCGTCACGGGCCACCTCGGCATCATACCCTCGAGTACGCAGCAAGGCGCAAAGCATGATCATGTTAGCTTCATTATCCTCAGCGATCAGGATACGTCGACCATTCGCGGTAGGGATGCACTCCATCTCCGGCTTGACGACCGCAGGTTTAATAACCGGTGCAGAGGTTGCACTCTCTTCTTTTTGTTCCATATCATTACGCCCCAAAGTAAACCAGAATGTGCTGCCTTGACCAAGTCGGCTTTCAACCCCAATCTTGCCGCCGTGGAGTTCGACTAGACGACGCGTCAATGCTAATCCGTTTCCGGCACCAAAGAATGAACTGTCCTCTAATCGGGATGGTTGATAAAATTGAGAAAAGATTTTGTCTTGTTGATCGACAGCTATACCGATGCCGGTATCGGTGATCCGGCACCTGATTTGGAAAGAGTTTTCTCTGCTAACAGTAATTGTTACCTTTCCACCGGACGGAGTATACTTCAACGCATTCGACAGCAGATTGAGCACGATCTGACGGCTTCTGAAGAAATCAATATTGATGTCTGGAAAATTATCACCAAATACCAGCAGCAACTTGATGTTCTTATTAGTGAACGAGTTCGCCATCGCCGTCAATGCCGCACGAAACATCTCCTCCGGCTTCACTAATTTTGAATTCAGAGGTATTGTCGCCTCCTCAAGATTAGTGGCACCCAGCAGGTCGTTAATCAGTTCCATCAATTGGTTACCGCTTTTCTCAATCTGACGGAGGTATGCGGATTGTTTAGCATTGAGTTTGCCATAGAATTGGCCGTTTAACAGATCGATAAAGCCGAGAATACTATTGAGGGGGGTATACAGTTTATGATTGAGGTTAGCATGAAATTTTTCTCGAACACTAGCGGAGCATGCTTGCTCAACCTTAAACAACCGCAACTCATCGTTGCTGATGGCCAGCTGTTTTGCCAACTTTTCACGTCCTGCAATCAATTCGGTAATGTTTTGCCCCACGCCTATGACGCCGATAACATCGCCTGCAT
>CAIMMA010000557.1 GCA_903842475.1 uncultured bacterium | reverse complement strand
GGGGTGGTACGTGGCAGTGTCGCAGCCGACCGCAAGCGCCTTTGCCCCGATTCACGATATGCAGCAGCGAATTCTGCTGGCTGCTATCATTATTACCATTCTAGTTGTGTTTCTGACCTCTTGGATGCTGAGGCATCTACTCTCGCCGATGATTGCTGCCAGGAAATATCTTGCCACCCCCTTGAAAACGAACCACCCTCAACTCTTGCCTATTACGCATCAAGACGAAATCGGTGAATTGATAGGCGCCTTCAATCAACTACTGGAAACTCTGGGGCAACGGGATGAGGCGTTGCGGGCCAATAGGAAACAACTGTCGGACATTATCAAATTTCTGCCAACAGCTACCCTGGCTATCGACAAGGAAGGGCGGGTTATCATCTGGAATGAAGCTATTGAACAAATGACCGGCATCCCATCCGCGGAGATACTTGGTAAAAACGGCTATGCCCATTCTATCCCTTTTTATGGAGAGGGCCGACCGCAGTTGCTTGATTTAATTCTTGAGGACAACAACGAGATCGTATCCCGCTATCCCAACATTATCCGCAAAGGTGACACCCTCAGCGCCGAAGTGTTTTGCACCAATCTCTATAACAATAAAGGCGCATGGATTTTCGCCAAGGCTGCCCCCTTGCACGATCAAGATGGCAACATAGTCGGCGCAATCGAAAGCGTTCGAGACATCACGGAGCGTAAACTAGCGGAAACCTATGGAGACATAGGTAGGGAAGTCCTGCATGTACTCAACGAACCTGGAGATTTGCGGAATGCCATTCAGCGCGTTCTTGCAATATTAAAGACTCGGACTGGGTTCGACGCTGTTGGTATTCGCCTGCAAGAAGGGGAAGATTACCCGTATTTCGT
The DNA here is from genome assembly GCA_903842475.1 of uncultured bacterium. Classification (GTDB taxonomy): domain Bacteria; phylum Desulfobacterota; class Desulfobulbia; order Desulfobulbales; family Desulfobulbaceae; genus Desulfobulbus. The sequence continues at coordinate 1,797 of CAIMMA010000557.1, read as the reverse complement.
CCAAGATGGGTTTGCTTCGGATTTTCTCCTCAAAGAAAACTCATTGATGGCGCGGACTGCGGATGGCGGAATATGTCGGGATCAAGACGGTAACGTCAGGCTGGAATGCATCTGTGGTCTCGTCGTATCTGGCAGAACCGAACCGACCCATCCTCTTTTTACACCAGGGGGTAGCTGTTGGACCAACGATTCAAATCAGCTTCTGGAAATCCCCTCCAGTGATGATCCCCGGCTTAATCCTCGTAACCTATGCGTACATTACAACTATGCTTCGATCGCCCTTGTGCCGATTCGAGACCAGGAAAGGATTATTGGCCTGATTCAATTCAATGACCACAGCAGAGGAGCCCTTTCGCGCAGTATGATTGAACACCTGGAGGGCCTTGCCATCCACCTTGGAGCGGCGCTGATACGCAAGCAAACCGAAGAAGAAACCAAGGCCCTGCAATCACAACTCCTCCAGGCACAGAAGATGGAGGCCATCGGCACCTTGGCTGGCGGTATCGCTCACGATTTCAACAACATTCTCGGCGCGATATTCGGCTATACTGAAATTGCCATCGATTGCATTCCCCCAGAATCAATAGCTATCAAACATCTAGGCAAAGTTTTGAAGGCCAGCGAGCGGGCAGCGACCTTGGTTAAGCAAATTCTTGCCTTCAGCCGTCAGGCCAACATAGAACAAATTCCCTTGAAACCCAGCCATATTGTCAAGGAAGCTCTCGATTTGCTCCGTCCTTCGCTGCCGTCGACCATCACGATCCACCAAGAGATAGATACGGCCACTCGGTCCATCCTTGCTGATCCGACCCAAGTACATCAGATCCTGATGAATCTCTGTACCAATGCGTTCCACGCCATGGAGCAAACCGGAGGAACCCTCAAAATTACGCTTAAAGACTGTGTTCTTTCACAAGAGGACCTCCAATACAAACCAGGTATACAACCCGGTACTTTTGTATTGCTTTCTGTCAGTGATACGGGTCCCGGAATACCGCTGGAGATTCGAAATAATATTTTCGATCCCTATTTCACCACCAAAGAGGCGGGTAAAGGTACCGGCATGGGGCTGGCTATCACCCTCGGTATCATTACCAGTTATGGTGGGTTCATTACCTGTGAAAGTGAAATCGGCCAAGGGACGGTTTTTGAAATCTTTTTTCCGGCCATTGATCAAAAAATAGTCTCTGAAATCAAGCCAGTCGAGGTCGCGCCACCTGGTACAGAGCACATTCTCTTGGTTGATGATGAAGAATTACTGGCTGATCTCGGTACCGCGCTACTCGAACGGTTGGGGTATACGGTATCGATGCGAACAAGCAGCTTGGACGCATTGGCTCTATTCCAGGAGCACCCAGAGCAATTCGATGCCGTAATCACCGACCAGACCATGCCTGACATGACAGGGATAGACCTTGCACGGTTAATGCTGCAGATTCGTCCGAACCTCCCCATCATTCTTTGCACCGGCTATAGCAATCTTATAACAGAGGAAGAGGCAAAGGCTTGTGGGGTCAAGGGATTTGCAATGAAACCCTTTGCCAAAAAGGAGTTAGCTTCACTCCTCAGAGAGGTGTTGGATGATAAAATAATGGCTTAGATTTACCACCAGGCCTTGCTGGCACCTAAGTCGTCACATCTCCTGATTTGTGACTTTTGCAACAGAAAACTGACCACTTTACTTGTTGGATAAACGGTTGAACGGGTACTTTTATTAGTTCTTATAAGACAGCAATAATTCATGATGAAAATAAGTAAACTTCGCCTGCAGATCCTTTGTACTTTTTTATTATCACT
>CAIMMA010000556.1 GCA_903842475.1 uncultured bacterium | reverse complement strand
CCATACAGGAAAAAAGATAATAGTATGGTCAGTGGCGCTAGAGGTGGGTGTGAAAAATGTACCAATTTTCAATTGTCTATCTATTTATTCTTATTTGTATTGGTCGAAAATGGCTGACTAGATACGGATGAATCGAGTTTTTATGTGTGCGTTGGTGCGTCATTGAAAAGCACTTGTTCAAGATGTTACCGCAAATTCGTGTGCTTTCTTCCCTCGCCTTAATGGCGTTTTCTCTTTTTTGTGACGATGAAAACATCCGCGTTCTATTTTACCCTGGGGCGTCCCTTCTCCCCGATGTACAGCTTTGCCATGCGTCTCAGAGAAAAATTGTATCGACGCGGCATTTTGCAATAGTACCGGCTTGATGTACCTGTGGTCAGCGTAGGAAATTTGACCCTGGGGGGAACCGGTAAAACCCCGATGGTGCAGTATCTTGCTCGCCTGCTGCAGAGCAACGGTTTCCATCCTGCCATCGTCAGCAGGGGGTACGGCGGCACGGCAAGCGCCAAGGTGAATCTGGTGTCCGATGGCTCCGCCCTGCTGCTTGATGCTGAAACGGCCGGTGACGAACCGCGACTGCTTGCCGAGACTCTGTCTGGTGTACCGGTGCTCACGGGCATCGTCCGTCGGTTGCCCGCCCAGCGTGCTGTGGAGATGGGTGCTGATGTCCTGCTACTTGACGACGGATTTCAACATCTGCAGATTATCCGCGACATCAATCTAGTGCTCTTCAGCACGGATCGTTTGGCCGGCAATTCACGGGTTTTTCCCGGGGGAGATCTGCGCGAGCCAGTGGCGGCCCTGCATCGGGCTACCTGCTTCGTCATGACGGGGGTTCGCGATGGAAACCGAGACCAGGCAATACGGTTTAGCGATCTACTGCGCGCAAAATTTCCTCATACTCCCATAACGCACACCGGATATGGAGTGGAGAGCCTGGTTACACTTTCACCTGCCGGTATGATTGAACCAGTTGCAGGGGATCCTATTGGTCAGGGAAAATGTTTTGGATTCTGTGGTATTGCGCATCCCGAGTCCTTTTGGCAGGTCGTGAAAGGCTACCGAATTGAGCTGGCCGATTTTCTTCCTCTGGATGATCATCAACGCTACTCGAAGGCACTTCTGGATAAGTTGATTGCCAAGGCGCAACAATCCGGGGCCGGGTATTTGGTCACCACGGAAAAGGATTTGGTAAAACTGGCAGCCCTGGCATCTAGCATCCCCATGCCCTTGTATGGTTTGCGGATGCAAGTGGAGGCGGATGATCACTTTGTTCAGAATATTCTAAGGGGGATACGCTCATGGCGCAAACAGGTGTGAGTAAAACAATGTTTGTGATGCTGTGTTAAAAATTCAACATATTCAATGGTTTTGACGAACTGTGTTTTTTTTGCCACAGAGGTGGCGCCTGTCTTCTCTTTTTGTGTATGATCATAAGCCGGTTTAAAATTTTGATTTAGTTTAATTTTTTTTATTTTTCCCAGTTTGGCACGAGTTGGCGGGCGGGTGGTTTGGAAATTGCATAATGATAATAAAATCTTAAATTGTTCGCATCCATCCCCCTTCACCTATACGGGTTAGAATGGTACCTCCAATAGAGCCGCATCAATACACCACGCAACGAACCGTCAGCTGTTGCGGGGTTGGTTTACATACAGGCCGGACCGTCAACCTGACGATCAATCCTGCCCCGGCCAATACCGGCATCCAGTTTCTCCGATCCGATTTAGCGGATCGGCCAATCATTCCCGCTCGGGTTGAACGGGTTGTTGATACCACTTTGGCCACCACCATTAGTGATGGGCATCACAAAATATCCACCACCGAGCACCTGATGGCAGCACTGCGGGGTTTTGGCATTGACAATGCTGTGGTGGATCTTGATTCGCATGAAGTACCGATCATGGATGGCAGCGCTGGCCCATTTTGCCGGCTTCTCAAAACCGCCGGCCGCAATCGCCAACAGGGACTCCGCAAAATTTTGCGGATTACCCGGCCGATCAGCCATGTGGACGGCAATAAATCGATCCGGATCGAACCCTATGACGGCTACAAGGTTTCAGCCCGCATCCAGTTTGACGATGCCCTGATCAGCGAACAGTGTTATTCGGTGGAAGTGACACCAGAACGTTTCGGCAAGGAAATCGCCTGTGCTCGCACCTTTGGGTTTGTTGAGCAGGTAGAACAACTCTGGCAGAACGGGCTGGCTTTGGGTGGAACCTTAGACAATGTTATTGCCATTCATTGGAATCGTCGATCCATCCTCAACGAGAATGGCTTGCGCTTTGACGATGAATTTATTCGCCACAAGGTGCTTGATGTTATTGGCGATATCGCCCTTCTTGGTTCACCGGTGATGGGTCATGTCATTGCTGATCGCTCTGGCCATGGCCTGCATCTCGAATTCATGAAGGCTGTTATCAACAATCCCCAATGCTGGGAATATGTTACTTTCAAAAAAAAAGGTGAGTCGTTGCTTCGTCAAGTAGTGCAATCCACCCAATCTTCCGGGCATCGTTTTGCTCCCTTTTTTGCGCCAGTGAATGAGGCCATCTCCTCCCAGCGTGTTTGTACGATGTGAAAAATAAGCAGGTTTTTTAATACGCCGTAACTCTTTACTGAGTTTTTTCGTCTCGAAGATTGCAGGTCGAGAAAAACCGCCGGATGATTT
>CAIMMA010000555.1 GCA_903842475.1 uncultured bacterium | reverse complement strand
TGCAGAAAAAATGGGTGATAAAAAGGACCATGTTAACCCTTTTTACAATATATGATGCGTTGAATCGAGAATTGCCATGGATTTCTAACGTTCTGGAATCACAACAAGTATGAGTAAAAGGCGATTGCCGAGATACGCTGAACTCGCACGGGAACCAGCAAGAGGAAAACGGATTACTGATTGAAGTACTGAGCCATCTGTCTTTGTAGGACACTTTTCTGTATGGTGCTTAGAAAACAGGAAAGGTATAATTGCGGGGCGTTGGGGTTTTGTCGGCAATAAACAGTGCCGGCAGAATCTCGGGCGCTTGCTGGTAAGGACGAATCGCCTGCCAAGCAACAGCAAGGTGAAAGTGCAAAATACCCATTGTGCTGTTGTGGCCGCCACTTGCACCCTGAACTGGTGAAGCTTTACTGACCGTCGCTTGAGGTGTCCCCCTCTCCACATGCCAGCCTGAAAGGCGGTATTCTAGAACAGGTCACTGCAATTATGAAAATTTTTGGCCTCAGCCTGCACTCCCTTTTTCCCTTCCTGCGCTGGTGGCCGATGGTCAATCGACACTCCCTGCGCGACGATCTTTTGGCCGGGGCTACCGGTGCGTTGGTGGTGTTGCCGCAGGGTGTGGCTTTTGCCACCATTGCGGGATTGCCGCCGGAATACGGTTTGTATGCTGCCATGGTGCCGACCGTGATTGCCGCCTTGTTCGGTTCCAGTTGGCACTTGGTTTCCGGGCCGACCACGGCGATATCAGTGGCGCTCTTCGCGGTGCTGTCTCAGCATTATGAACCGGGTTCGTCCCAATATATCAGCATGGTGCTGACCCTCACCTTTATGGTCGGGGTATTCCAAACGGCGCTGGGGCTGGCACGCATGGGCGCCCTGGTTAATTTCATCTCGCACAGCGTGGTCATCGGTTTCACCGCGGGTGCCGCCTTGCTCATCGCGGCCAGCCAAATCCGCAATTTTTTCGGCATCGAGATCGTGCGCGGCGCGCCTTTGTACGAAATTCTCCACCAGTTGTTCCTGCAAATCGGCAAGGTCCGTTGGCCGGTGCTCTGCATCAGCCTCGTCACCCTGGCCACCGGTATCGTGATCAAGCGCTGTTGCCCTAAAATTCCTTATATGGTCGCTGCCATGGTAGTTGGCAGCGTGGCGGCGAGCCTGCTTAATTTCTGGCTGGGCGCGGACGCCACCGGGATTCGTACCGTGGGCGCCTTGCCGGCCCAATTGCCGCCGCTGTCGCACCCCGACCTGTCGCTGGCAAGCTTACGGCTCGCCATTGGTCCCGCTCTGGTCATCACCATGCTGGGGTTGACCGAGGCCGTGGCCATCGCCCGGGCCATCTCCGTGCGCTCCGAGCAATCCATAGACGGTAACCAGGAGTTCATCGGTCAGGGGCTGGCCAACATCATCGGCAGTTTTTTCTCCGGTTACGCATCGTCCGGCTCCTTCAATCGCAGCGGGGTGAATTTCGAGGCAGGCGCCAAAACCCCGCTGGCCGCGGTTTTTGCTTCAGGGTTGCTGCTTTTGTTGCTGCTGCTGGTCGGGCATTTGGCCGCCTATCTGCCGAATGCCGCCATGGCTGGAATTCTGTTTTTAGTGGCCTGGGGACTGATTGACTTTCATCAGATCCGCCACATCTGGCAGACCAGCAAAGCTGAGGCGGTCATTTTGCTTTGTACCTTCAGCGGTACCCTGGTCAATATCGAAGCCGGCATTTTTAGCGGCGTGTTCCTGTCGCTGGTGGTCTACCTGTACCGTGCCTCCAAGCCGGAAATCATGCCGATGGTGCCGGCCAACGAAGCGGGTGCCTATCATTTCGTGCTTGTTCATAATGAGCCCGAATGTCCGCAGCTGCGGATCGTACGAATCAACGGCCCGGTCTTTTTCGGCTCGGCCAACCATGTGCAGCAGACCCTGCGCCACATCGACGCCGTAAACCCCCTGTGTAAATCCGTGCTGATCGCCGCAGCCAGTTTCAATTATATCGATATCGCCGGTGCAGAGGCCTTGGCTTTGGAGGCGCGCCGCCGTCGCCGCCAGGGGGGTGGGTTGTATTTTTATCGCTTAAAGGCGTCCATTTACGAATTCCTGCGCCAGGGCGATTATCTCAAGGATTTCGGTGAAGACGCCTTTTTCCCGGTCATGACCCATGTCACCAGTGCCCTTTATTGGAAACTGAATCCGGACATTTGCCGCACCTGCAAGGTGCGCATTTTTACAGAGTGCCAAGGCGGCGTCCTGCCCGGCGGGCTGCGCCGTCAACGCATTATGCTGGCCACCGATGGCAGCGCCTTCAGTCATGCTCCGGAGGAGGTCGCCATAGCCCTGGCCAAGAGTTTCGGGGTCAAGTTGGATTTGATGACCAGTGTTGAATCGCCGAGGGCTGATGAAATCGCCACGGCACGTCTGGCCCTTGCCAACCAAAAGGCGGAGGCTGCCGGAGTGGAATGCGAGACTTGGGTCAGTTATGGCAAGGACGCGGTGGAACAGGTCGTGGCCACCGCCCTGAAAGTCCACACCAATATCCTCATCATCGGTCGTCGTCCCTTGCGTGGCGACATGAAGGAACGGTTGATAGGTGATGTCGCACAACAGATTCTCATCGGATCCCCCTGCCACGTCTTGGTGGCGAATTGGCAGGTCCATCCTTGGCAGAAGCGCATTCTGGTCGCCGTCGATGGCAGTCAGATCAGCGAAACCGTTATCGAGGTCGCCATCCACATCGCCAAGGCTTCAAAGCTGCCGGTGACCGTGCTCTCCGGTGTCGCCACCGAATCCCAGCGCGATAAAGCCGAGGAGGACGTGGCCCAGAAGCTCGATCTGCTCAAGGCTGAAGGAATTGAATGCCATTCCCTCGTCGTCATCGGTAAGACGCCGGATCGCGCCATCATCGATACAGCTGGGGTAATCGGCGCCGATCTGGTAATTATCGGCAATGATCAGCGCAAGGGCTTGCCGCGAAAGATCGCCGGGCAAACCACGGACCGCGTGGTAGTCGGTCTGTCCTGTGCCGTCCTGGTGGTCAAGCGTGCTCCTGAGCCAAGTTCTTTGATAGCTGCGGTCCGTCAGCAGGCCTAGCTACCTTGCTGATTGATGTCAGGAGCGCCCGCGCCGTACCGTGGGGAAAACGGAAGATTGCCAAGAGGTTAATCCCTTATGTTGTTCTGAACCGGAAGGGCGATGACCGGTTGAAGCGGTTCTGCGAGACGTGGAGGAAGGCTTGCCTCGATGTCGGAATTAGTGTAAGGATATCCCACGATGTTAGACGAACTGCTTTTTGCAATATGGTTCGCTCAGGGCTCTCTGAGAGAGTGGCCATGATGATATCAGGTCATAAAACACGATGCGTTGTCGATCGATAAGACCTTGTGAGTGATTAAGAACTGAAATTGGTAGCCCGGAAACAGAGCGATTATCTGCCATCCCTCGATGTGCACAATTTGGGCGCAATCACCAAGGTGGCCTCGCCAAAGCATGCGTAATTCGCCGCTAACTATTTAAAATTACTAAATGCTCCAGTAGCTCAGGTGGATAGAGCTCAGGATTCCTAATCCTGGTGCCGCTGGTTCGAGTCCAGCCTGGAGCACCAATAAAAACAAGCACTTAACTCTTTGCGGGTTAGGTGCTTTTTTGTTGATGCAATTCATTCAAACCATTAACACGACCACGGCGTGGGGCTCGACCAACCACCACGAGGTCACCGCAAAGGTAAAATTTATGAGCAAAAATGATGTGGTTCTTTATGAATGCGAGAGATGCAAAGACGAGGAAGCTATCGTATGCCCTCATTGCAACGGAGATGGCGAGAACCCCGAGGAGTTGGGGTTACCCTGTGATTTCTGCGAAGGAGAGGGTGAAATGATTTGCCCTGACTGCACAGACGGGCGCAAGGGGTGAGGGCACCTGTAGCCGTTTTTGTCGGGCCGCAGGACAGGGCCTGTGACTAGGGATAATTTAAAGAAACGGGCCGTTGCCCTGTGGCCCGATTGGATGCTGATCCATACCGGCGGTCGTGACTATGAACTCCGAACCCTCCTTGACGGACGGTGGTTTCTTCACGCTGACATTCGCGCTATCACCGAAGACGATGCTCTATTACAAGCCAACAAAATGTTCACCGCCGCTAATCGGCCACCGGCCCAGCAGTCAGCTTGAAAGGAAAAAATATGGCAACTATGAATTATGGCTAGATCGTCAATCGTGATGCAATCTAC
>CAIMMA010000554.1 GCA_903842475.1 uncultured bacterium | reverse complement strand
CGCGATTATATACCTTTCTCACGCGAATTTTATATAAACAACGTAATTACGTCACAAAGACCCGAAATTATTACCAGATGACGTTAAATGACGTAAAATCTCAAAATCTACAGCATGCGAGGACCATCTAATGCACTCACTCCTTTCTGGTCAGTCATATCGCCGGGTCGGTTCCAGCAGCAGCAAGGGGCCGGAGTGGCACGGGCCCTGCCCGGTATGCGGGGGCAATGATCGCTTCCACGTCTGGCCGGAACAGGGCGCAGGCACCTTTTGGTGCCGGGCTGAGGAGAAGGGCGGCGACCTGATCGAGTTTTACCGCTGGAAAGACGGCCTCAGCTATCGGGAGGCCTGCGAGCGGGCCGGGCAGGATGCCAAGACCTACACCCCGCAGAGCCAGCCCTCGGCTCGGCGGGGCGACAAGGCCCCGACTTTTGTGCCGCGTCCGGCCGACCCGGTGGTTGCACTCTGGTCCGAGCATGCCGCCAAGTTTGCCGAGTGGTGCCAAGTGCAATTGCTTGACAATCCAGTCCAGCTGGCCTGGCTGGCAACTCGGGGGGTTGACGCCGGCCTGGTCACCCGCTTTTGCCTGGGATGGAATCCAGCCGATACCTGGAGGGCCCGTGAGGCCTGGGCCCTGCCGACCCTGCGCAACGATGCGGGCAAGCCCAAAAAGCTGTGGCTGCCCCAGGGCCTGGTGATCCCGCAACGGATCAATGGCACTGTTGTCCGCCTGCGGATCCGCCGGCCCGAGGGCGAACCCAAGTACTACGTGGTCCCGGGATCTGGCCGCGAACCCTTTGTCACCGGCGAGGAGAGCGCCTATGTGGTGGTGGAATCGGAACTGGATGCGATTTGTCTGGCAGGAAGGGCTGGAGACCTTGTGGGTTGTGTCGCCATGGGCAACTCAACGGCCAAGCCGACAGCGGCCCTCTGGCGGCTCCTTGAGCGTGCGGTCCACGTCTCGGTGGCCCTGGATAGCGATCAGCCGCAAAAAAACCAGCGCTCCGGCAAAATGGAGGCCCCGGGGGCCGCTGCTGCTCGGTGGTGGCTGGAGACTGTGCCCGTTGCCGAGCGGGTACCGGTGGTAGGAGGCAAGGATCCGGGGGAGGCCTATGCCGCCGGAGTCGATCTCCGCGCTTGGGTGCTGGCCGGCCTGCCGCCTCGGTATCACCTTAAGGAGCGGATCCGGCGGGACAATGCCGCCGCCCAGGCCGCCCAGGAAACCGCCGTGCAGACTCCTGTGTCCGAACCGGATCCTGCCGGCCCCCAGGTCAAGCATTACCAGCTCACCGTTGCCGGCCGCGAGATCCATGTCACCGATAACCGCGACGTCTGGGAAGAGCTCACCGCCGCCGGAGAAATCGTGTTCAGCGAGCAGGAACTGCTGCGGCTGCAGGCTGCCCTGACCGGCCTGGATGAACCGGTCCGGGCCGAATCTATCGAGCGGGTTATCGATGCAAAACAAATATTCACCGGCGCTTATGTCCGCCGGGGAGAAATAGTTTCAGAGCAGGAGGTTGCACTGTGAACTTATGGAATCGATTAGGATTATTTTGGCAGATCGTACTGTTGATTATGCCGTGCCAACTTGTTGAGTTCGGACTTTATAAGCTCGGGATTATCGATAGATATCGCCCGTTGGTTCAGGTGAAGCTTAGCGTTTCTGGATCCTTGCAGTCGGCCAATCAAGTAGGCGACAACGTCAACGACAGTGCTCAGTGATAGATCGATGACCAACTTGACTTTTTTGTTCCTCAACACAACCTACAGGCTACTAAAAACAAAAGAGGCTCAGTATGAAAGGATTTGGAAAGTACGAATTTAGTGAAACAGAAAGCGGTTCAAGTGTTTTGGTTGAGGTTTGCAGTCAAAACGAAGATTTTTGGTTACCAGTAACAACCATGAATGGGGTGCAACTGGGCCACCTGTTTTTCAAGAAGATGGGTCAAGGACTTTTTGAATTAAATCAAATACGTCCGGTGTCTTGTCCAATCCATAATTTATCAGACGTTTGTACACAGACTTTATGCCCTCAGCAGGAAGGGACTTGAGCGCTGACATTATTTCGCTCTTCTTCTCTGGGGCAATATTAGCTCTGTCGAGGTGCGTTGTTATGAGCGCGTTGATATCTTCGCTGTCAATTTTTACGGTCAATTTATTGAGAATAGCTCCGAGGCCGCCATCGTCCTCAAGGAAATCAAGGCCATGCGCGGTAATTTGAGCCATAAGAAGGGATGGGCCAGTATGCTCAAGGGTTCTGTTCATATGCGTTTTCCCTGAGACAAGCCCATGTTCTTCAAGATAAATAATATTTCCGTTAAACT
>CAIMMA010000553.1 GCA_903842475.1 uncultured bacterium | reverse complement strand
CCGATCTGGCCGAAGGCGAAGACATCATCGTCCACCGCGTCCCCATGGCCCAGGCCGGCGAATTCCTCAAAGCCAAACTCGCCGCCGGCCGCGTCCTCGACAGCAAGGTGATCACTATCTTCATTGATCAATTGAAAATGGAAAATTGAAAAATAAATGGACCGATGCAGGAAAGTTGCCCATCGCTAAAAGATCAGAACCATCGTTTCCAAAATGCTCGCCATTTCGAATACGGTCCAGTCATTTCCTGGGTATTTCTTCTGAAGTCCTCCAATGATGCGTATCCCATCGCTTCCAGCAATATTTTGAGATTGGTGAGGATATGCTCTTCATTGGTTTTGAACCTATCGAGAACATGCTTGCATGGCTCGATTAGCCTTGGATCTCGAAGTCCCTTGGCTGCCTGAAGCACGGTGTGAATCACTTGTGGCGAGGCATCTCTCATGCCAATCACGAAAAGGTCGACTGCTACTGACTTGTCAGGCAAATTGCCGAGAGCATAGAAGGCTTGGCTTCGTATTTTTTCATTGCTGTGCAAACAAAAGGGCTTGAGATTCTCGCTGAAATCCAATGTTGATCCAATGAGCAAATAGGTCATGAACCTGAACATTTCCTCATCTTCCACGTTGTGCAATCGTTCTCGCAGAAGCTCGAACCAATCCCGAGATCTTTCTTTGGCAAACCAATGAATGTCCTGGCAGGCGGCGAGGCAATCAGCGTCATTTCCCAGCATGTGCATGCGCAGTGCATCGACGGCCATTTCATAAGAAAACTTGGTCAGCATTGCAAGCGCCTGATGGCGGGTTTCCTGGTCCTGTACCTTTGACAGTTCGAGCAATCTCTGAAGAGTTCGGCAGTTTACGGTTTGCAGCTTGGAAAGCCCGGACAGCGCCCCTTTTTTAATGCGCAGGCTGCCAGATTCCTCGAATGCCCGCATCAGCTCGTCATCGGATCCTCCCATGGTGTATCCGAACCACATCGGGCCGGTCTGCAGCAGAATGCCGGATATCACCTCATCAAGCCATCGTTCATACCAGTCGAGAAACGTCTTTTCGAAGGTAAAACAAGGTTTTTGAAGCTCTACGTCCAGATTGACAACCTGTCCTTGGCAAGGGCCATTTAGGACGATCGCATGCAGGTAGCTGCATCCCTGGGAACCAATCGGCAAAACACCAGAATACAATTTTCCACAGACCTCATTGAACTCTTCATCGGATAGCCCACTCTCACTCGTCTGTTTCTTCAGATCTTTCCAAACCGCATCGGTCATATCTGGATCGATAATCGCCGGCTTCATTAGAAACGGTCGAGGATCCTCAACCAATTCATTCACCAAGCTTCCGAGTGGATAGATGCCATAAAAAGGACCTGCACCACCATTGCCAACACCAAGCAGAAATTCCCGAAAGCAATCCGGCAACACGATCGAATAGCTTGTTTCGAATTGCCTTATGTCAGCCTCTGTGACAGGGGGCGCCATCTGATACTTATGCGAACTGGCACCAAACACATTAAACTGGGGGTCCGCTTGCTTGGCGGCAACCAGTTTTTCCTGAATCCTGGCGATCTGTGCTTGGTGTTTCATGTTTTTGCTTTATGCTGAAGGCGGGAGTTCATCAAGATGATGGAATCCATGGCGCCACAGGGTTTTGAAATCGTGGCCGACGATGTGGACTCGATCGGCTTCTGTCATTTCTGGATATTCGAAGAATTCCGCCTGGCGGGCGAGGATTTCCGGCGGGATCTGCCGGTTTCGGGCATTGTTTCCCTGCCGGGCCTGGCCAAGCGTTGTATGGAAGAAGAGGATGGTGGTCAAGCCGTTATAGTCGCGGGCCAGATCGATGACCTGCCGGCGGAAATCGCGGCGCAGCCCGGTTGCATCCCAGACGACTTTTGCCTGACGCCGCAACGATTCGCGCAGCCGTTCCTTGGCGGTCTGGTGCAGTGTGCCGAAACTGTCTTGGCGACTGACATCCCCCAGCAATTCCTCGCGCAGGGCAT
>CAIMMA010000552.1 GCA_903842475.1 uncultured bacterium | reverse complement strand
CGACCCGGACATGCCCTTCCTCCAACAGGGCAACCGATACCCCGAACAGGATGATGACGGCAAACAGATGCCATTCATGTTCTTGCATCGCCACGGAACTATTGTGAAAAAAATACCGCATGACGACATCGAAAAAAACGTTCGCCGTCATCAGCAGGAATACGATCGCCAGACCCCTGCCCAGCAAACGGCTCATCCGCCGAAAAAAACGCTCCAATTGCAACAACATGCTTGCTCCTCCCCCCGGAAGACCTTCCCGATCTAATATTGACAACGCCTCTCGCACTCCAGGCCCTGTTCGCCCCTGGCCGCTGTCCCGCCGGCAACAAAAACACCGTCCCTCCCCGGGCAGGGAGAGGGACGGTGAGCAGGCGGACCGTAGGCCCTGTTACTTGACGACCTTTTCAGATTCCTGCAAATAATACTGCTCGGACATCTTGGTCCATTGCCGGGCCTTTTTCATGAAGGCCATCTGTGAATCCAGGACTTCCTTGAAGAAAGGATCCTTGGCGGCATACTCGTTCAGGACCTCGTCGGTGGCTTTTTTCATCGCCTGGAGCACCGGCTCGGGGAAGGTCATGACCTTGATGTTGGGGAATTCGGTTTTCATGGTGGACCAGGCCTCGGCGCTCATCGCGAAATTCTCGTAATGCATGTCCGCGGTGGCCGCCTTGATCGCGGTCTTCAGCGCTGCCTGATATTCCGGCGGCAGACTGTCAAAGGCCTTTTTGTTGATCAGGAACTGGAGATCGGTGGCCGGTTCGTGCCAGCCGGCATAGTAGAACGGGGCAATCTTATGGAAGCCCATCTTGATGTCCATCCCCGGACCAACCCATTCCAGGGCATCGATGGTGCCGCGGTCCAGCGAGGTGTAGAGTTCGCCGGGGGCGATGTTGGTGACGTTGACCCCGAGCTTGGCGAACACTTCGCCGGCCACGCTCGGAATGCGCATCTTCAAGCCTTTCAGATCATCCAGCGACTTGATTTCCTTGCGGAACCAGCCGCCCATCTGGACGCCGGTATTGCCGCCGGGGAAGGCGTAGACGTCGAATTTGTCATAGCATTTCTGCATCAGGGCCATGCCGCCGCCGTAATAAAGCCAGGCGTTCTGCTCGTCGGCATTCATCCCAAAGGGGACGGTGGTGAAAATTGCGGTGGTGGCGTCCTTGCCTTTCCAGTAGTAGGAGGCGCTATGGCCCATTTCAAACTGACCGCCCTTGACCATGTCGAGGATTTCAAGCGGGGCCTTATGCTTCTCGGCGCCATCGACCTTGATGACGAAATTGCCGCCGGTCATGTCGCTGACCATCTTGGCGACCTGGAGCGGTGCATTGACAAAGGGCGTCAGGGTGGAGTTCCAGGTCATGGCCATGTTCCAGCGGACCTTTTTGTCCGCCTTTTCGGTCTTTTCCGCCGCGAAGACAGGGGTTAGTGCCAATAGACCGGCAGCGAAGGTAAGGGCAAGGATTCCGACACGCTTCATACTCTCCTCCAATGATTAAAAGAACAAGAGACCTCGCACCCCGTGGGGGTGCAAGCCTGGTGAACCGCCCATCAGCGTCAGGCGCGGGCGGGGTCGAGCATTTGTTTAATATACGGGATGAAATTAGGCAACAGATAGAGAATTATTTTGCCGGTGGAACGCAAAAAAACCGCCATGGTCCCTACCCGGCCGCCGGGGAGCGCTGTTGTGCCCGGTTCGGTCGACCGGCCAGAAAAAACCAGAGGAGCGCGCCCACCTGACAGACCAGCAGGAAGGTCAATCCCGTGCGTAAACCGGCGCTGGCGAACTGCCCCTTGGCAACCTCGGGCCACCAGCCGACAATCACGCCGATGGCCCATTGCCCGGCAAAGGCGGCGATAAAGACCAGCAGGTTGACCGCCGTGCTCACCCTGCCGGCCAGATGCACCGGAAAACTCTGGGCAAGTGCTGCATAGGCAAGGATGCCCGAGGTCCCGAAAAAACCGAAACCCAACCACAGAACCCTGGCCCATTCAGAGGGCCCGACGATCAGCGCCATTTGAATCGCGACGAACAGGGTCATACCGGTAATCGCAGAGGTCAGCACCGGGATGCCGAAGCGCTGCAGCCGCCCAGCCAAGGAGCCGAGCCCGATAAATCCCGCCACCATGGCCACCGCAATCCAAAAGAGCATCGTCACCACCGCCTCTGGATTAAGCCGAAGCACATCTTTGAGCCACGGCCCGGCCCAGAGCCCCTGGACCGCAAAAAAGGTCGCCTGGGAGAGCGCGGTCAGGGGGGCCACCCGCCAAAATTTCGGATTGGTGAATACTGCCCCGATCCCGCGCAACTGGTCGCGCAACCGTTCCCCCTCGCCGCTCACCCTTTTTTCCGGGACAATCCACAGAACCAGGACCGCGACCAGCAGGGTGCACAGGGCTAGGCCGAAAAAGACGCCCCGCCAGTCGGTCCAGCGGAGCATCCACTGCACCGGCGTGGTAGCGGCCAGGGCGCCGAGACCACCCGCCGCCATCTGCAGGCCGTTGACCAGCGGCCATTTTTCGGCGGCAAACCATTGGGTATAGGCCTTAAAAGCTGCCATCAGGCAGGCCGAAACGCCCAGGCCGATCAAGGCCCGACCGAGGATGAGCTGAGCCAGCGAGTCGGCCCTGGAAAAGCAGAACGCCCCCAGCGCGGCGACGAGCAGCAACAGCGCTTCGATCCGGCGCGGGCCAAAGCGATCGAGCAGGACGCCGAGCGGCAGCTGAAAGGAGGCAAAGGCAATGAAATAGGTGGCGGTGAGCAACCCCAGGGAGGAAGAGCTCAGGCCGAGATCGCGCAGCAGGGCCGGAGCCAACACGGCATTGACCGTCCGATAGAGAAAGGAGAGGAAATAGCCGGCGGCAAAGGGCAAAAAGACACGGAACAAGGTGACGGCCTTTGGGTTCATGCGGTTTGCTCGGCAAAGGATCGACGGGAAACGCCCCCTGACCCGTAATCGGCACCGGCAGCGAAGGGACTTCTTCAGCCAATCGAGGGACGAAAGCACAGCGGCAATGCTCTTGCTCTTACCCAAGCGGGATAGGGTGGTCAAGAATATTCCCAGCGAAAATCGTCTGCATGCCCCTTTTCGATCCAGCAATGCCCGACCGACGGCCGGGGGCCGCAACTATTTGCTGGATACCTGCTGCCGAGGCCGGTACAATGCCACCGGCTATCCCCGTCCCCCCATCTATCAACTCTGACAGAACCACGCCCCTGACGCTTTCATGCCGTATCTCCTGCTGATGCTCACCACCCTGTTCTGGTCCGGCAACTTTGTCCTCAGCCGGGGGATGCACGCCGCTATCCCGCCGATGGCGCTTTCCTTCTGGCGCTGGGCGGTTGCCCTGCTTATCCTTCTGGGGCTTGCCCACCGGCATCTGTTTTCCCAGCGTCATCTCTTCCGCCGCCATCATCGCTTTATCCTCATCCAGAGTATCCTTGGCGTCACCGGCTTCAACACCCTGCTCTACCTGGCCATGCAGTACACCACCGCCATCAACGCGGTGCTGGTGAACTCCTGCATTCCGGTACTCATCGTGCTTTTCTCCTGGCTGCTCTACCGGGAAACCATGCGGATGCGCCAATGCCTGGGGGTGCTGGTATCGTTGATGGGGGTGCTTTCCATCATGGCCAAAGGCGAGATCGCCACCCTGATGCAGGTTTCGTTTAACCGGGGCGACCTCCTGGTGCTGGCCGCGGCCGTGGTCTGGGCGCTGTATTCTTCCAACCTCAAGCGGTACCCCCAAGAGCTCCACCCCCTGGCCTACCTGACCATGATCAATATCACTGGATTGCTGGGCATCTTCCCGATGTACCTGCTGGAACTCCACGGCGGCAAAACCTTTACCCCAAATCCGGCAACGGTGACCACCATCCTCTACGTGGCGGTATTTGCCTCGGTGCTGGCCTTCATTTTCTGGAACCAGGCAATTCGGACCATCGGTGCTGTCAAGGCCGGCCCCTTTGTCCATCTCATGCCGGTGTTCAGCACGGTCCTGGCCGTGCTGTTCCTGGGCGAGACGGTGACCTGGTACCACGCCATCGGCGTGCTGCTTATTTTCGGCGGCATTGTGATGACCACCTGGCGAATCCGTACCTAGAAGCGGTACTCAAAAAACTTTTCCCAGACCGTACCCTTTGCTCCCTGACCATCCCTCAAGCCCCGACCCCGCCTGGCGCGACGGTATGTAACCCATTGAGGTTCCGGCGAGGCCCCCAACTGGTTTATAGTCATCCCGTAGTGTCACCCCTTAAAAAAGGCTTTACTTTACCATCGACTTATAGTATTCAAAAAAACTTATTCAAAAAATCAGCCCAACGATCACTTGACGGTCCGTGGACCAGCGGACGGGCAAACCTTTTTTGAATGATCGAGGGATTCCCCCACCTTGGCCGGCACCACCAACGCATTGAGCATGGAGTTGCAGAACCAACTGTAACTCCTTTTTTTATTCATATACTGTTTACGGCATCCACCAAGTTACCTATAAAAGAAAAAAGCGACCTGTAAGCGGCAATTGAGGAACGCGTGATGAAAAAAGATCTGAGAAAAGTACGCAATATCGGCATCAGTGCTCATATCGACTCGGGAAAAACCACCCTGACGGAAAGAATTCTGTACTATACCCAACGAATCCATGCCATCCATGAGGTTCGCGGCAAAGATGGCGTAGGCGCAACCATGGATTCCATGGAACTGGAGAAGGAGCGCGGCATTACCATCCAGTCGGCGGCCACCTACTGTTCCTGGAAGGAGTGCGACATCAACATTATCGACACCCCCGGCCACGTCGATTTCACCATCGAGGTTGAGCGGGCCCTGCGGGTGCTTGACGGAGCGGTACTGATTCTCTGCTCAGTCGGCGGCGTCCAATCGCAATCCATCACCGTTAACCGGCAGATGACCCGTTACAAAGTGCCCCGTATCGCTTTTATCAATAAATGCGACCGGACCGGTGCGAATCCCTTTCGGGTCATGCAGCAGCTTCGCGACAAACTTGACCTCAACGCGGTGATGATCCAGCTGCCCATCGGCCTGGAAAGCGACCTGCAGGGCATGATCGATCTGGTCACCATGAAGGCCGTCTATTTTGACGGCGACCAGGGCGACACCATCCGGCATGAAACGATTCCGGCCGACATGCTGGAAGAGGCCGAAGCCAGGCGGGAAGAACTGCTCGATGCCGTCTCCATGTTTTCCGACGAACTGATGGAAACCATGCTCGAGGAAGCCGAAATTCCCGAAACCATGGTCCATGAGGCCATCCGACGCGGTACCCTGAGCCTGGAGCTGACCCCGGTGATGGTCGGCTCCGCCTATAAAAACAAAGGCGTACAGCTGCTGCTCGATGCGGTCAACGCCTATCTCCCCTGCCCGACCGACGTTGAAAACACCGCGCTCGATCTGGACAAGGACGAGACCGAGATCGTGGTCAGCAACAATCCCAACGATCCGCTGGTGGCCCTGGCGTTCAAGCTGGAGGACGGCCGTTACGGCCAATTGACCTATATCCGCACCTACCAGGGCATGGTCCAGAAAGGCGACACCATCGTCAACAGCCGCACCGGCAAAAAGGCCAAGGTCGGCCGCCTGGTACGCATGCATGCCAACGAAATGGAAGAGATCGACGGCGCCGGTTCCGGCGACATAGTCGCGCTGTTCGGCATCGACTGCGCCTCCGGCGACACCTTCTGCAGCGGCGGTGTCAACTGGTCGATGAGTTCCATGCATGTGCCGGCACCGGTTATCTCCCTGGCGATCAAGCCGGTGGATAACAAAGCCCAGATCAACATGTCCAAAGCGCTCAATCGATTCACCAAGGAAGATCCCACCTTCAAGACCTTTGTCGATCATGAGACCAGCGAGACCATCATCTCCGGCATGGGCGAACTGCATCTCGAGGTCTACGTCGAGCGAATGAAGCGTGAATACAACGCCGAAGTCGAGGTGGGCGCGCCGCAGGTCGCCTATCGCGAAACCATCACCCAGCGCGCGGTCTTCGATTACACCCACAAAAAGCAGACCGGTGGTTCAGGGCAATACGGGCGAGTCGCCGGATATCTGGAACCGCTGGAAGAGGGTGAATACGAATTCCTCGACAGTATCGTCGGCGGCGTTATCCCCCGTGAGTTTATCAGTTCCTGTGATAAAGGGTTCCAAAAATCACTGGTCAAGGGTATCCTGACCGGCGCGCCGATTACCGGTGTCCGGGTGGCCATCAACGACGGCAGTTTTCATGCCGTCGACTCCTCCGACATCGCCTTCCAGCTGGCAGCCATCGGCGGTTTCAAACAAGGCTACGGTAAAGCCATGCCGGTGATCATGGAACCGATCATGAAAGTCGCGGTCGAAGGGCCCTCCGAATTTCAAGGAGCGGTCATGGGCAGCCTCAACCAACGTAGGGGCGTTATCATCGGTACCTTTGAAGAAGGCAACTACACCGTGGTCGAAGCGGAAATGCCGCTGGCCGAGATGTTCGGGTATTCGACCACCCTGCGTTCTCTGACCCAGGGCAAAGCCGAATTCACCATGGAGTTTGCAACGTACAAGCAGGTCCCGAAAGGGGTGGCTGACGAGCTGATCAAGGCCCATGAAGCGCAGAAAAAAGAATCGTGAATCCGTGGCGAGTCGCAATCAGCCGGAACCAATGAAAGCAATCATCGTTAAGAGGTGGAATTATGGGATATGAACCACTGGTACAGCAGAATCCGCTCCGGGTTCTGAATATGGGCAGGGAAAACAATCAGCTGGGTCTGGTCATGGCCCGTGCGGGGCTTGGCAAGACCGCACTGCTGGTACAGATCGCCCTGGACGCCATTCTCCGGGGCAAACGGGTCATCCATGTCAGCATCGGAGAATCCATTGAAAAAACTAAAACCTGGTATGACGACATCCTGCAGGGCATTCTCCAGGAACACACCATCACCAAACCGCACGAACTGATCGACATGGTGGCGCGCCACCGAATGATCATGACCTTCAAGGTTGCCGCCTTCACCCGGTCTCGCCTGGAAGAGCGGCTCAACGATCTTGTCCTCCAGGACATCTTTCGGCCCAACTGCTTGATCGTCGATGGCTTTGATTTTGAAAACGCTGACCGCGAAGCCCTGGAAGACATCAAAAATCTGATGGAAACCATGAACATGCAGGCCTGGTTTTCCGCCATCTGCCATCGCGGCGACACCCGGATTTCCCCCGCCGGAATTCCGGCTCCCTGCCATGAACTCGACGATCTTTTCGACATGATCATCCTGTTGAAGCCCGAGCGCGACGCCACCATTCAACTCGATATTATCCGCAATTACGGTGCCCAGGTGGAGGGCGGCAAGGGTTTGCTCCTTGATCCAACCACCATGATGGTCAAAGAAGGATAACACCTTCAGGCTCCATGGGGGGTTGGGGCTGCTCGGCTCCAACCCCCTTCTTTTTTTTGCGAGATTATCCTTATGCGGTTCCGACCCTGTATCGATTTACACGACGGCAGAGTGAAGCAGATCGTCGGCTCCAGCCTCAAAGATGCAAGCTCCGATCTGCAGGTTAATTTCTCATCCACCCTCCCCGCTTCACATTATGCGGCCCTGTACCGGCAGGATAACCTGAACGGCGGCCACATTATCATGCTTGGGCCCGGGAACGAAACCGCTACCATCGAGGCGCTGGCCACTTGGCCACAAGGCATGCAAGTGGGGGGCGGCATCACCGACGCCAACGCCCGCCAATGGCTCGATCACGGTGCTTCCCATCTCATCGTCACCTCACATGTTTTTCATGACGGCCAGATCAATTGGGAGCGGTTGCGCAGCCTCACCCAACTGGCCGGAAAGCATCGACTGGTGCTGGATCTCAGTTGCCGCTATCGTGACAGCGGGTATTACGTAGTCACCGATCGCTGGCAAAAATTCACCAAACTGCAGATCAGCCCCGCGGTTCTTGAGGAACTTTCCGCCTATTGTGACGAATTTCTGGTACATGCCGTTGATGTCGAAGGCAAATGCATGGGCATCGACACCCGACTGCTCGCCTTGCTGGCAACCAGCGTCCCCGTGCCGACGACCTATGCCGGCGGGATTTCGTCGATGGCGGATCTCGAGCAGATCCGCACGGTCGGCCAAGGCCGCATTGACGCCACCGTGGGCTCAGCCCTGGATATTTTCGGCGGCTCGAGCCTGCGCTATCGCGATGTGGTGGCCTTCCATGCCCAATCCTGACCAAGGACGGCCGGAAAACCCCGCCGCGGCGCTGGTCGAGTTGAAGTTACTGGTCCCCGAAGATCTTTATCGCGCCTTCCAGCGCTGTTTGTGGATGCGTATTCATGAAGACGGGCGGACCCAGCTGCAACTCATGGAAGAGGCTGTCCGTGATTTTCTTGCAAAATACGGCTGTTAACCGTTTGATAAAAATAACACCGTCTGCTTGACCAGCAGCAACCCTTCATTTATTATACCCCCTTACCGTTGATCCGGCGGATGCCGCGCTGACCTTATCATACTCGCCTCCTGCAGAAACCTCTATGAGTGAACGCAAAACAAAACTGGATAAAATCCGAGCTTTTGTTGACAAGATGCCGAGCCTCTCCACCACGGTCAGCAAAGTACTGGAAATCTGCAGCCGAACAGACACCTCCCCCAACGATCTCAACAAAGTTATCTCCCTGGATCCGGTGTTAACCGGTCAGGTACTGAAGTTAATCAATTCAGCCTATTACTCCCTCATCAACAAGGTCACCTCCCTGACCCGAGCCATCATTATGCTGGGGTTGAATACGGTGAAAAATCTGGCGTTATCCACGGCTATCATCCGCAGCGTCGGCCAGGCGAAAAAATCCAAGGCGCTGCCCATCAAAGAATTCTGGGCCCATTCCATCGGCGTCGGCGTCATGGCCAAGCTGCTTGCCGCTGAACGCGGTATTCCCTTGACCGAGCGGGAAGAATATTTTGTAGCCGGCCTGCTGCATGATCTCGGCAAAATACCCTTTGGCGACGAATACATCGAGGTGCTGAGCCTGGCTGTCAAGACGCAGGAACCGCTGGCCCAGATGGAGCAGCGCCTGATGGAGATCGACCATGAAGAGGTTGGCCAGATGATCGCCACCAAATGGAAACTCAATGCGATCATCACCGACGCCATCTGCCACCACCACGACCCACTGCTGGCTGCCCCTGAAAACCAGGAACTGGTTGCCACGGTGGCGCTCGCCGATTTTTACATCTGCCTGTTTGATATCGGTTTCGCCGGCAATCGCTTTCCCGATGAAACCCAACTGGCGCCGCTGCTGGAACTGTGCGGATTGCAATGGGATGCCGTGGTCCATTTATCCGAGGCCGTTGACAACGAAATCCACAAGGCCGAAATCTTTTTACAGAGTTGATCGATGAGTAATCACCCTAACCCACAAGGATGACGCAATGATCCAGGTTAAATTCTGGGGGGTGAGGGGTTCCATTCCCTGCCCGGGTCCCAAAACCATGAAATACGGCGGCAACACTGCCTGCATCGAACTTCGCTTTCCCGAAGTGAACCGGCACATCATCATCGACGCCGGTTCCGGTATCCGCGACCTGGCCAACTTTATGCTGGCGAACGATTTACCCAAAGGACCTATTGCCACCGAGATTTACCTGTCCCATACCCACTGGGACCATATTATGGGATTTCCATTTTTCGTGCCTGCCTATATCCCCGGTACCTCGATCAAAGTTTTCGGTCCGGTGACCTATGAAGATGAACCCCTGGAAGCCGTGGTCGGCGGCCAGATGAAATACCGTTATTTCCCGGTGAATATGGGTGAACTGGCCGGAAACATCGAATATCGACGTCTTAAGGAAGAACCGTTCATCGATTTGGGCGATGGTATCACCCTGGCAACCACCATCATCAACCACCCGATCACCACCCTTGGATACCGATTCACCTTCCGAGAGGCAGTGTTCTGTACCGCCTATGACACCGAGCCCTTTCGTAATCTCTTTGTGACCGATCCCGACGACCCCACCTACGATGAACTCATGGCCATGGAGGGCGAAGAGGCGGCCCGCGAACAGAACCTGGTCCTCGAGGGGTTTTTCAAAGGTGCCGATCTGTTGGTCCACGACGCCCAGTACACTCGGGAAGAGTACCACAAAGGCAAGGTAGGCTGGGGCCACACCCCGATTGAAGAGGCCATTGCCACCGCCAGAAGCGCAGGGGTCAAACGACTGGCGCTTTTTCATCACGACCCCGAGCGGAGCGACCAGCAGCTCGATGCAATGACCCAGACCTATGGGGCTTCGAGCGATACCGACCCCATGCAGATTTTTTTCGCCCGCGAAGGCCAGGAAATCATCCTGTAAATTATTCATCCCGGCCCTCCAAGCCGGGTGATCCATACTAGGAGCCCCACATGGCAAAGGTAACCCTTGATTGCACTGGACTTCCCTGCCCCCAACCAGTACTACGCACAAAAGAGGCCCTCGAACAAGGCGCGACCGAGATTGAGGTGCTCGTTGACAATGAAGCCTCTCGGAACAATGTTGCCCGATTTGCTCAAAGCCGTGGCCATAAGGCGGTGCTGACCACCCAACCGCCCGGCCATTATACCATCGCAATCACTGCGGATATCGACCGGGGTCTCGGGCAGGCACCCGATGCCGGGGGGCTAGAGGAATATCGTTGCGATCTACCTCAAAAGGTGCGACTTGTGTATGTCATTGCCGCTGATTCCATGGGCCGCGGCAATGACGAATTGGGTTGGGCCCTTTTACAGACCTATATTCAGACCATCAAAGACATAGACCCGTTGCCTGAAAAAATCATATTTTACAACAGTGGCGTCAAACAGGTGACCACCGAATCCGGGGCCCTGGAGGCTTTGAAACAACTCCAGACCAAAGGTGTTGAAATCTTGGTCTGCGGGACTTGCCTGGACTTTTTTAAGTTGAAATCGGCCATCAAAGTTGGGCACATTTCCAACATGTACGATATTATGCATTCGATCATCAGTGCCGATAAGATAACCAGCCCTTATTAGCCGCTCCTTCAATTCACTTATTTTCGCATTTTCTGATCATTTACGGTCGCAGCAGACATCCTCATCCGGTACTCAAATTATCCATATGACATCTCACGCCTTGCCACCTGAAAACCGCGGACACCGCTTAGACAGCACCATTGGCTCAACCTCCGCCAACAAAAGCTTCTTGCATCATGCAATCCTGTCGGTCATCGGGCTTCTGCTGCTGCTCACGACAGCCCCTCATTGCCTAGCCAAGAACGCCCCAGCCCCGTTTAACGAAGAACGCAACCGGGTGATCGCCTTTATCCTCAGCCAGCAACTCCCGGCTCAGCATTTCGGCCACGAATCGCTGGATGACGATCTTTCTCGCAAGGCCTTTAACCTGTATCTTCGCCAATTGGATCCGAGAAAGCGTTTTCTGCTGCAGTCCGATGTCCAGCAGCTCAATGCTTTTGCCACCCATATCGACGACGAACTCAAACGGGGCAATGTCGTCCTGGTGGACGCCGGCATGGAAGTGCTCAATGACCGTATTCGCCAGGTGGAAAAACTGATCGACCCGATACTCGACCAGGGTTTTGATTTTGAAAGCAAAGAATACCTGGAAAGTGAACCCAAAAAAATCGAGTTTGCCGCCGACCGCGATGAATTGCGTGAACGGTGGCGGCTCTCCCTCAAGATGCAGGTACTGGACGCTTATCTGGACAGCCTAGACGCCCAGTTTAAAAAGCAACCCGATAAGGCTAAAAGCATCGCCATCAAAGACCATCCCGCGGAATTGAACGATGCGGTCAAAAAAGTCCGGGAGAGTACCCGCCGCGCCTTGCATCGTTTGCTGGAACAAACCCGTCAGGATCATTTTGATCGTTATTTCGATGCAATAGCCCGGAGTTTCGACCCCCACACCGATTACATGGCGCCCACCTCCAAAGAAGATTTCGATATCCAGATGAGCGGTTCCCTGGAAGGAATCGGCGCCCTGCTCCGTGAGGATGAAGGGATGATCAAGGTGATCAGAATCATCCCGGGGAGCGCTGCGGAAAAACAGGGGAAACTCCAAGCCGAGGACACCATTTTAGCCGTAGCCGAGAAAAACGGCGACCCCGTGGACATCTCGGAGATGCGGATTCGCGAGGCGGTCGGATTTATCCGTGGTCCTAAAGGGACCGAGGTGCGTTTAACCGTACAGAAGCCCGACGGATCCAAACTCATCATTCCGATCATCCGCGATGTGGTGCAGATCGATGAAACGTATGTCAAATCCACGGTTATAAAAACCGGTGGAAAAACCAAGCCCATCGGTTATTTGCGCATCCCCAGCTTTTATCGCGATTTCGCCGCCCAATCCGACGGCAAAGCCGCCAGGAACGTGACCGATGATACCGTGGCAGAATTAATCAAACTCAAGAAACAACACATCGGCGGCCTGATCCTTGACCTCCGCAACAACGGCGGTGGCGCCCTGACCGACGCAGTCAAAATTTCAGGACTGTTCCTGCCGGGCGGGCCAGTGGTGCAGGTGAAAGATTCGCAGGGCTCGATTCGAGTCCTTGAGGATGAAGACAGCGCGGTAACCTATGACGGACCGTTGATCGTCCTGGTCAATCAGTTCAGCGCCTCGGCCTCGGAAATCCTGGCCGCCGCGCTTCAGGATTACCGACGCGCCTTCATCATCGGCGGCGCCCACACCCATGGGAAGGGAACGGTCCAGGCGATGCTGGACATGAATAAAAACCTGCCGCTGCTGCACCTGCAAAAATATGACGATCTGGGGGCACTCAAGCTCACAATCCAGAAATTTTACCGGATCAACGGCGGTTCCACCCAGTACAAAGGCGTCGAACCCGATCTTATTGTGCCATCAATGCTTGACTACCTCGAAAGCGGGGAAAAATTCATGGATTATTCGCTCCCTTGGGATCAAGTGCAGGAGATTGGGTATACCCGCTGGCGAGGCGTCCGCTTCAATCTGCCCAAGGCCCAGCAGGAAGGCAGGCGATGGGCGGATGACAATGCCCTTTTTAAAAAAATTAAAGAAGAAACCTCCAAGGCCAAGACTCGGAGCGAGCAAACCAAAATCGCGGTACATCTGGAAGGAATGTCGAAATATCGGCAAGATCTCGAAGCCACTCGCAAGGAGGCCCTGACCGCAGGGCTCTTACAGGAAGAATCCGACCAGGGGGGCGCCCAGAAGAAGGAAAAGAAGCTCGATGAAATGGTAGCCACCGATCCTTTTGTCCAGGTATCACTGTTTTTGATGAAGGACCTCAACACCACAGATACCTCGATCGGTTTATCGCCCTAAATTTTTAGCTTGAAACAAATTTTATATCATGATAGAGCATCCTGTGCATGAATCGTCATTCATTTTTATCAAGCAGAAGATCGCTGATATACTGAAGTAATTGCACTTGTTATCACAGGCACGAACTTTACGGCCCAACAGCCCGGTACGCATAAAGCAATGGAACTGACCGAAGCACTGTCAATCAAGAAAAAAGATATTCTTTCCCTGTGGATAGAAAGAACGCTCGACAGTTATACCGCTCCCGGCTTCTTTAAAAGTTCCAAGGACCCGTTTGCCAATCCAGTCGGCGTCAACATCGCCAACGGTCTCACCGCTCTGTTTGAACTTCTGCTCAGCAACGCCGAGCATTCAACCTACCGGGTACCATTGGATCAGGTGGTGAGGATTCGGGCGGTGCAGGAATTCACGCCATCCCAGGCCATGGCCCCCTTCCTTGAATTGAAATGGGTGATCAGACAGGTTTTTTCAAACCATAAGGACACCCAACCTTTGATGGGGATGCTCGACACGTTGGACTGCGACATTGACAGAATGACGCTGAGCGCCTTTGATATTTTCAGTGAATGCAAAGAGCAATTGTATCGGAACCGTATTCGTGAGTTGAAAAGTGGCAGCGCCATCCTGACCGATGCCGCCTGCCCTTCTAAATTGGCGCAGCAAGAAAAGATGGACGTCGGGACGACTATCTGAACACCTATTGTGTGTGACCGGCCGGAGAGCTTCGGAAAAAGTGTTTGAAGCAGATCTCCGGCCTTTATCGTAACTTTTTATAAGTTATTGTTTAACTAGAATGTGAAGGAGTGATCGATGAAGTACGCCTTCCCTTTGGCGGCAGTAATTGCCCTGGTGTTGTTAGCGCTTATCCTGGTACAGATACCTGGAATGCAATACCTTTTCGGTGTTGCCATTCCATACCTGGCCATGGCGCTGTTTTTAGGCGGTTTTTGTTACCGGATAATCCATTGGGCTAAATCGCCGGTACCATTTAAAATCCCGACCACCTGCGGGCAGGGCTTTTCATTGCCCTGGATCAAACAGGATAAGCTGGAAGCGCCGGTCAACACCGCCCAGGTGGTGGCCCGGATGTTTCTGGAAATTTTCCTGTTCCGTTCACTCTGGCGCAACACCAAGGCCACGGTCTATGACGGACCGAAACTAACCTACGAGTCAAGCAAATGGCTGTGGCTGTTCGGCATCCTCTTTCACTACAGCTTCCTGGTGATCGTGATTCGCCACATGCGCCTATTCCTCGATCCGGTGCCGTGGCCGGTGGCCTTCATGGAGATCGGGGACTCCCTGCTGCAGATCGGCGCCCCGACCATGTACACCACCGATGTCACCCTGGTCCTGGGCCTGCTCTTTCTCTTCGGGCGGCGGCTGATGAATCCCCAGGTCCGCTACATCTCGCTGGCAAATGATTATTTCCCGCTATTCCTCATCCTTGGCATTGCGTTCACCGGCATCCTCATGCGGTTTTTCGTGCGGACCGATGTCGATATCAACGCCATCAAACAGCTGGCAGTGGGTTTGGTGACCTTTCACCCGGTCATCGTCACTAAAATCAGTTCCCTGTTTTACGTACATCTTTTCTTAGTGTGCGTTCTGCTTGCGTATTTTCCATTCAGCAAGCTCATGCATATGGGCGGTGTGTTCCTCAGCCCAACCAGAAACCTGGCCAACGACTCGAGAATGAAACGCCACATCAATCCATGGAATCCCGAAATCAGACCGCATTCCTACGCGGGTTATGAGGACGAATTCCGTGCCGATATTATTGAGCAGGGCATTCCCGTTGAGAAAGAGTTGCCGCCTCAGGCTAATGACTAACGCTGGAAAATTCAAGAGTATAAGGATAGAGCAATGGCAGTAGTAAAGGTAGATAAGTTGGCAAGGAGCGTTGCCGAGGGACCTTCGCTGATGACAGGCTCCATACCAACCAAAGATTGGATGGATGTACCTGTAGTATTCAAGCCTGGAAATTACGCCTACCCGACCAAGCCCGAAAAGCTTCGGTATCTGGATAGTCAGCAGGGACTCAGCTTTCCCAACGCACGCGAATGGAATCCCGAGGATGAGGATTGGAAGCTTCCGGAGAATTGGAAAGAAATCATTCTGCAGGGGTTGGCGGATCGGCTCGACCGTTTCCGTTCTCTGAAAATTTTTATGGATTGCTGCGTACGTTGCGGCGCCTGTGCAGACAAGTGCCACTTTTTCCTCGGCACCGGCGATCCCAAGAACATGCCGGTTCTGCGGGCGGAGTTGCTGCGGTCGGTGTATCGCCAGGAATTCACCCTGGCCGGCAAGATCCTCGGCAAACTGGCCGGCGGTCGCGAAATGACCGCGGGGGTGCTGAAGGAATGGTTCATGTATGCCTATCAGTGTACCGAATGCCGGCGCTGCTCGGTTTTCTGTCCCTATGGTATCGATACCGCTGAAATCACCATGATGCTGCGCGAGCTGCTCCATTTGGTCGGTATTGGTATCAACTGGGCCATGGAACCGGCCTCCAACTCCAACCGCACCGGCAACCACATGGGGCTCACCCCCCAGGCGTTCAAAGGAAACGTGGACTTCCTCTGCGATGATATCGAAAACCTCACCGGTATCCGGGTAAACCCGACCTTTAACCGTAAAGGAGCGGAAGTCCTGTTCGTCACCCCATCAGCTGACGTCTTCGCCGAACCCGGCATTTTCACCTGCATGGGATACCTGCTGCTCTTTGAAGCCATCGGCCTTGACTATACCTGGTCGACCTACGCCTCGGAAGGCGGTAACTTCGGGCTATTCACCAACACCGATCTGATGAAAAAGCTGAATGGCAAAATCTATGCTGAAGCCAAACGTTTGGGCGTCAAATGGATTTTGGGCGGCGAGTGCGGTCACATGTGGCGAGTTCTGCATCAATACATGGACACCATGAACGGGCCGACCGACTTCCTTGATGTTCCTCGTTCCCCAATCACAGGAACGGTGTTCGAGAATGCCAGGTCCACCAAGATGGTCCACATCTCCGAGTTCACCGCCGACCTGATCAAGAACAACAAGATCAAGCTCGACAAGAGCCGCAATGCCCATATCAAAGCCACCTTCCACGACTCTTGCAATCCTGCTCGAGCGATGGGACTGCTGGACGAGCCTCGATACATTCTCGACCATGTCGTCGATAATTGGGTGGAAATGCCGGAAAACACCATCCGCGAAAAAACCTTTTGTTGCGGGTCCGGAACGGCACTCAATACCGATGAGATCATGGAAATCCGTATGCGCTCCGGCCTGCCGCGCGCCAATGCGGTCAAGCATGTCCATGATAAACACGGCGTCAACACGCTTGGCTGTGTATGCGCCATCGACCGGGCAACGCTGACCAGTCTCATGAATTACTGGGTACCGGATGTTCAGGTCGCCGGTTTGAGTGAGCTTGTCGGCAATGCATTGGTGATCGAAGGTGAGCAACGACAAGAACTGACCGAAGGGCTCAGGACCTTGGTTTAATTTACCGGCAGGAATTGGAGGAATAGCAATGTATGACAGTGGTAAAATAATTCCGG
>CAIMMA010000551.1 GCA_903842475.1 uncultured bacterium | reverse complement strand
GGTGCCACTGAGCCAGCAGGTGGTCAACTTTTTACGTTGAGCCAAGGGCCAGCAGCCAGGCCAGCACGATGGTGACCAGGGCGATACCAAAGCAAAGAGCCTGAAATAAAGGTCGGCGGACTTTTTCGACCAGCCCGGTGCCGCCCAGCAGCACACCGGTACCGATCCCGCTGATAAAACCAAAAAAATGCGCGCCCAGATCGGTCCGCACTCCTTCGCTGCCAAGGAAGGCCAGCAGGCCGGCACCTGCCCCCAGGGGCAGGAGGAGTTCCTTAAAGGGACGTGCGGCCAGTCGGGTGAGCTGCAGGCCGGTGAAGATGCCGATGGCGGCAAACACCGAGGTGGAAAGGCCCACCGAGATATGGGGAAGCCGGCGAAGAATGATATTGAGCAGGTTGCCGATGGCTCCATCCATGATCAGCAGCAGCCAGGCCAGGCCGTAACCGGTGGTCCTGCCGAGAAAATGGATGGTAATGCCGCCGATGAGGCAATTGCCGACCAGATGGACCAGATCGGCGTGCAGGGTGAGGGCGGTCACCAGGCGCCACCATTGGCCGTTGGTAAGGATGGCCACGCTGTCGATCGCCCCTTGGGCAAACCAGCGGCTTTCCGTTGCCCAAGGGCCGGTATGCAGATAAAAAAGGGTCAACAGCCCCAACATCATCAGGGTAGGCGGGGTCTGCGGGTGGAGGGTGGGGCGGGGTGGCGGCGGGGGCGGCCAGTGCTGGTTTTCCGTCTGGAATTCGTTGAGGTGGAACACCGCAGTCTCGGTATCCGCAGCATCCACCAGCAGTTCGTCGGTCTGTTCATCGAGGAAATGTTCGATGCCGACGGCGGACAGGACCAGCGATTGAGATTCGAGCTGCCCGGGTTCCTTGCCGGCAATCCGAATCAGTTCGGGGGCTTCATCGGCAGTGCGCGTCCGGGGTTTCAAATTGAAGCGGCGGCGGTGGACTCGAATCGAGGATGTCATCAAAAAATCGGCAGGAATGGACGGTGACCGGAATAGCTTGACAATGGATTGATCGTCATTAGAATGAGATGTGTTTACTGTTTCAGGTCTTAACTGAGAATGTATTTGGGCCCTGCCCGGCAATGGCGGCGGACAAATTATTCTTTCCCCCGCAATGTACTTACGGAAGATTGATTATGCTTGCATTAATGAAACGATGTACCCCCTTTCTGCTGGTTTTTTTTGCGCTGACTTTCATGGAGGCGGGATTAACCTCGGAGTATGCCGAGGCCCGCTCCCAATCCGGCGGCCGTTCTTTCAGCAGTCCTGCCAGCCGGCAGGCGCCCCAGCAGTCCACTAGTAAGCTCAACCAGGGCCAGCCGGGGCAGCAGGGCGGTTTCGGCAAGGGGCTGATGGGCGGCCTTATCGGCGGCGCCTTAGGCGGCATGCTGCTGGGCAGCATGTTCGGCGCCAGCGGCAGCGGCATGGGCATCCTCCCCCTGCTGCTGCTGGGCGGGGTCGGGTATTTTCTCTACAAACGGTTCGCTAATCGGCCGACTGCGCCCACTTCCACCGGTTTTCAGCCGCCCCCCGAACCCAACCGGTTTCAGGGCGCGGGCGGTCTGTTCGGCGGCGGCGCTGCCCCCACCACTCCGCCCCCTATCCCGCCGATTCGGGAAACGGACAATGTCGAAGCCGGCTTGGCCGAGATTCGGCTGACCGATCCGGGGTTTGACGACAAACATTTCCTCGAGGTGGCCTCGGATGTCTTTTTCAAGATCCAGGCCGGATGGATGCGCCGCGATTTGAGTTCCTACCGCAACCTGCTGGGAGACCAGCTGGCCGCCGAGTACGAGCGCCATTTTGTTGAGATGAAGGCCGCCGGCCATATCAATAAGCTGGAAAGCATTGCGGTGCGCCGCTTGGAGATCGCCGCTGCCGGCAGTGAAAACGGCGAGGATTTCGTCACCGTCCTGTTCACCGCCAATCTGCTCGACTACACGGTCGATGAAAAGACCGGGGCCTTGGTCAAGGGCCACATGACCGAGCCGATCAAATTCGCCGAGAAATGGACCTGGGCTCGCCCGATTCGCACCGAAAATTGGCGGCTGGAAGGCATCGAGGTGGTCGAAGGCTGAACCCTTTCCCGCTCCCCCCGCTCCAAAAAAAACAAAGGGCTGCACCTCCAAGGTGCAGCCCTTTTTATTTTCCCAGTTTCCACTCCACGCGGGAGCGTCGCTCAGCGAGCCTGCAGCTTTTCGGTCAAGACCGGCAGGAACTGTTTGAGATCGGCGACCACGAACACATCGGCTACCTCGCCGATGGGGGCATCCTTGTCGGTATTGATGGCCACGATGAAGTCCGATTTTTTCATCCCGGCCAGATGCTGGATGGCGCCGGAGATCCCGCAGGCCACGTAGAGTTTGGGGGTGACGGTTCGGCCGGTGGTGCCCACCTGGCGATTGTGATCCACCCAGCCGGCATCGACCACCGGTCGGCTGGCCCCGTATTCGCCGCCGAGCGCCGCTGCCAGGGCCTGGACCATGGCGACATTCTCCGGCTTGCCCACGCCGCGACCGGCGCTGACGATGATCTCGGATTTGGTCAGGTCGACCCCGCCCACTTCCGCAGCCTCATAGCCGGTGCATTGCACCTTGGCGCCGGTGTCGGTATCCATGGGCACGACCGTGGGGGCGCCCGCGGGCTCCTCGTCCATGCCAAAGGCACCGGCCTGGAGGGTGAGCACGGTCTGGGCGGTGGTTGCCTTGATCTTCCGCCGCAGTTTGGCGTTGCAGACCGGGACCACCGGAAGTCCGTCCTCAATGGCGATAACCTCGGAGACCTGGGCAGCTTTGAGGGCCACCCCGATCCGGGGCGCCAGGTCCCAGCCGTAGGAGGAGTGGAGAAACACAACGGTATCCGGCTGTTCTTTGGCAATCGCGTCCAGAAGCAGCTGTTTATGGGCCGTGGGATTGTATTCCCCGTGCTTGGCGACATCGGCCAGATACAAGGTGCCGTCGAACAGGGGGAGCTCGCCGGGGTTGCCCACCAGGAACATCGAGGCCGCAGCCCCCAATCCTTTGGCAAAGGCGATCAGTT
>CAIMMA010000550.1 GCA_903842475.1 uncultured bacterium | reverse complement strand
TCTATCGGCCCAGCGATGACCAACGCCCACAACATTCTCAACAACCTCAAGGTCTCCGGCAACCTGCCGAGCATGCCGCAAGTGCTCGTGCAGTTAATCGACAGCTGCCACGATGTGGACATCAAGCTCCAGGCCATCGCCCGGATTGTGGACAAGGATGCCGCCATCAGCGCCAAATTGCTCCAACTGGTCAACTCGGCCTTTATCGGCGCCCGTAAAGCCTTCACCAATGTGGAGCAGGCGGTGGTTTACCTGGGAGCGGACACGGTCAGGAACCTGGCCATCAGCATCTCGGTGCAACAGGTCTTCCGCCGGGTGGAAACCAACGGTCTGCTCTCCATTGACCGGTTCTGGCATCATTCCTACCAAAGCGCCCTGCTCGCCCAAAAAATCGCCGTCGCCACCGGATATCCCGAAACCTCGGAAGCCTACCTGACCGGGCTCCTCCATGACATCGGTAAATTACTGCTGTGGATGGCCTTTCCCGGCAAATACGCCCCCCTGCTGCTCAAGGGGGTGCGCTGCCATAACGGACGCCTGGCCTTTCTTGAAGAGGAAAAACTCCACGTCAACCACTGCGAGGCCGGCGCCTGGCTCTGCGAACAGTGGCGACTGCCCGCGCTGCTTGCCGACGCCATCCGCTACCACCACCATCCCCTCGACGAAGTCGCCCAAGCCCTGCCGCTGACCCGAATTGCCAGCCTGGCCGATCTGCTCAGCCATAGCGACACCGCCGGCCAGGATTGCCTGGAAGCCGGGATGCGCTTTTTCCACCTGCAACCGCCCCAGGTCAGCGCCCTCTACGAGGGCCTGGAAGACCAGATCACCCAAATCGCGGAACAACTCGGCATCCATATCCCCCGCAATGCCCGAACCTCCCACGACCTGGAACCGGAAAGCCAGGAAATTCACAAAGAGACCTCGCTCGGTCTGATCAATCGCATCCGGGATATCACCCAACTCAGCGGCGTGCTTGAAAACCTATTGCGCGCCGAGGACAACGATCAGATCATCGGCGCAGTGGAACAGGGGCTTAAAATCCTTTTCAACGAAGACACCTGCCTTATCATGCTGCTCGACGCCGACACCGGCGAATTTCGCTGCCACACCTCGCCGGACAACAAACTGGCCAGGGAAACCGGAGGTTTCGTGCTGGTTCCGGAACGCCATGGCGAAAGTTTGCCGGGAAAAGCCCTCCAGCAACGCCGCCCGCTCCATTCCTTCCAAAATAAAGCAGCGGCAAAAGGTCCGCTCAACCTGCTCGACGCCCAGATACTCAGCCTTCTGGGCACCGACGGCATGGCGGCGATCCCCATGATCCATCGAGATGCAATCCAGGGTCTGATCCTCATCGGCCTCAAGGAAAAATCACACCGTTCCCTGGTCAGCCAATGGACACCGCTCCGGCTTCTGGCCAACCACGCCGCCATCTCCTTGTACCTGGAACAGCTGAAAGCCCGACAGGCGGAACAGATTGCCGCCGAACGGTTGCAGGCAGCCAATATGGTTGCCGGAAAGATTGCCCATGAAATCAACAATCCCTTGGCCATCCTCCGCAACTACCTCTACATTCTCGACAAGAAGAACAGCCGAGGCGAGGCGATTTCCGAAGAACTGGCCATCATTGACAACGAACTGGAACGGATCGCTCAAATCACCGCCCACCTGAAGGATCTGGCCAAGGAGCCGGACGACCTCAACCTGGAACAGGTGGACCTGCACCGACATCTGGAGGAGATGCTCGACCTGTTCCGGGCCTCGCTTCCCGCTGACAACCAGGTAACCCTGACCTTGACCCCCTGGAAAAAACCGTTGACGATCCGTGCCGACCCCCAGTTGCTTCGTCAAGTCATGCAGAATCTCCTGGGCAATGCCCTGGACGCCGTGGCCGGTCAAGGCAGCATAGCGGTCCGAACCTCCATGCATTTAAATTTTGCCGTCATCTCGGTGACCGATACCGGCCCCGGCATTGCCCCCTCTGTGCAGGCCGACCTCTTCAAAGAAGGAACATCGACCAAGCAAGGACAGCATAGCGGCCTGGGGCTGGCGATCGTGCAACGACTGATGCAGCGGATGGGCGGATCGGTGGCCTGCGAATCAAACCGGGGATCCACCGTGTTCTCTCTCACTTTTCCGCCCTGAAGCCCTTGCGCTGATTGAAATATTTTTTTCATTGGACATTTATCACCAAACAAGATTCAATAGTTTTCATGTATAGCTCGGCACTATTCGATTATCAAATTCTATGTCTCTGGCAGGAGTTGCAACCCGACCGGCGACGCGAATCTCCAGACGGAATATATTGCTGCCCATGATGCCCTCCGTGCTCATCATCGATGATGAAATCCGCTTCTGCAACAGCCTTGAAGTTTTATTAAAATCAGAAGGATATCAAACAGATATCGTAAACACCGGCGCCCAGGCTTTCCATTTCCTACAACAACGTGCCTATTCGGTCGCCCTGGTGGACATCAACCTGCCCGATATCAACGGCAACCACATCGCCGCCCGGATCGGCGAGGAACACCCCGGCACCGCGGTCATCATCCTGACCGGCAATGCCACCATCGACAATGCCGTGGAATCGCTCCGCCATGGCGTCTACGACTATATCCGCAAACCCTGCAGTCCTGAGCAACTGCTCAGGACTGTTGCCAGAAGCATTCAGCACAAACAACTCAAGCAGGATCTGCATAACAGCGAAAAACGTTTCCGTCAGTTGGCTCAGGCCACCTGGGAAGGAATCATTATCTACGAACGCGGCGAACTCCTGCAGACCAACAGTCAACTGTGCCAGATGTTTGGCTATCAGGAGGACGAACTACTGGGCAAGCAGATCTTTGATGTCCTGCTCGATCGCAATTCCATTCGTTCCATGTCCCTGCCGGAAGACTCCGACACCATAGGACCGTTCGAGGCGCGCGGTGTCCGAAAAAACGGCGCCACCTTCCCGGTCGAAATCAGAGTCAAGCACATCGATTACCAGGGACGTCAGGTACAGGTCGCCGCCATCCGCGACGTCACCGCCAACGAGACCGCCCTGCGCCAAAAGATCGCCCTGACCAAAAAGCTGGCCGACGCCCAGCGCATGGAATCGCTCGGCCTGATGGCAAGCTCGGTAGCCCATGATCTCAACAACATCATGGCCGGGATCATCACTTATCCCGAACTGCTGCTCATGGATCTCGGCGACGATTTCAAATACAGGGAAGAGCTCCTGATGATCCGTGAAGCCGGCAAAAGAGCGGCCGCCGTGGTCAACTACCTGCTGACTGTAGCACGGGGGGCAACCTGTAAAAAAGAAGTACATAATGTCAACACCCTGGTGGCCAGCTATCTCAAGTCGGTTGAATTCAAGGAACTCAACCATCGTTACCCGGAGGTAAAGATCACCCCCTACCTGGAAGGCAAGCTGCATAATATCAGCTGCTCGACCATGCATCTCTCCAAATCGATTATCAACCTGGTCAACAACGCGGCCGAGGCCATCCAGACCAAAGGCCAGATCATCCTGTCCACCAAAAACATCCAACTCCTCGCCCCCTTGCATGGATACGAAGCCATAGAAGCGGGTGAGTATGTGGTGATCTCGGTCGAAGATGACGGCCCCGGCATTTCAAGCCAGGATATCAAACAGATTTTCAGTCCTTTCTACAGCAAGAAGGTGATGGGCCGCAGTGGCACCGGCCTCGGATTGGCGGTGGTCTGGAATACCGTCCATGACCACGGCGGCTATATCGATGTGGTCAGCACCGGCAAAGGCTCGTTGTTTGCCCTGTATTTTCCCGTGGACCGCTCGGAAATCTGCCAGGCGGCCCAACCAGCACCGACCATCAGCCACTACCACGGTAACGGCCAGAAGATTCTGGTGGTCGACGATCAGCAAAGCCAGCGGGAAATTGCCCGTCGCCTGCTCTCACGGCTGGGCTATCAGGTCCTGACCGTGAAATCGGGCGAAGAAGCGATTGCGTTCCTCCAAACAACCCGGGTGGATCTCGTCATGCTGGACATGCTTATGGACCCAGGAATCAACGGCTGCGAAACCTACGAACAGATCATCAAACATGTCCCGGGCCAAAAGGCCATCATCACCAGCGGTTACTCCAACCGCAAAGACATTGACCGGGCCATGGATCTCGGCATTAATCAATTCGTTAAAAAACCCTACTCCATCCACGAACTCGCTCAAGCCCTCAACATGGAAATCAAATCCGCGCATTCCTCAGTATGAAACCCGTGGGGTGAGTCTTCTGCCAATTTGTCAAAGCCTACGCCAGCAACCCCACCTTGGTGAGCGCACTTTCTAAAAAATCATTTTCCAGCGTCAGTTGCCCGATCTTGGCGTGCCTGGCTTTTAGGTCAACCGTGGGGTGAAGAGCTCCGCGCTCTGACCAAATATTGCGGCAGCCCGCATGCTTCAATTGGAATTGGCGATTAAGGCGAAGCCCCTGGCAACCGGAGTATTCCTCTTGCCGGGGAATCGTGGTATGATGACCGATCGCCTGACCGTCCGACGACGGATCGCCTCCGAACCAAGCCGGCTCCAGCAGGACCCCAAAACGACGACCACCCCATAACCACGAGACATTCCCATGATATCAATATGCTTTGCATCCCCGCAATCCAGCCGCATCCTCCTGGAGACGGCCCGATGAGAACTTTTTTCCGGATCGCCTTGCTGCCGTTCGTCTGGCTGTGGAAACTGTTGAGCTCGGGCATCACCGTGTTTGCCAATCTGTTATTCCTCGCCTTCTTCGCGGTCGTTCTTGTCGCCGTTTTTTACACGCCCACGGTCAAGGTCCCGGCTGGAAGCGCCCTGGTACTCGCCCTGGACGGGGACATTGTCGAAGAACGCTCGCCCATGGACCCCATGGCCAAATTAATTAACAATCTTGCCGGGGTACCCTTGCACGGCGAAATTTTCCTCCAAGACATCATCGACACCATCGACACCGCCGCGGACGACCCTCGGATCAAGGTGCTGGTCCTTAATTCGAACCGCATGGGCGAGGTCAGCCTCGACCAGATCAAGTCCATCGGCGGGGCTCTCGACAGCTTCAAGCAGACCGGCAAAAAAGTGATCGCCATCGGCGACACCTTCAACCAGGCCCAGTATTATCTCGCCTCCTGGGCCGACAAAATATATCTCCACCCCATGGGGGCAGTGGAGGTCAAAGGCTTTAAAATTTTTCGGCTGTACCTGCAGGAAATGCTCGATAAGCTGGCGATCAATTTCCATGTATTCCGGGTCGGCACCTTCAAGTCGGCAGTGGAGCCCTTTATCCGCAACGACATGTCGTCCGAGGATAAGGAAGCCAACCGTTTGTGGCTCGGCAATCTCTGGGATGTCTACTGTGCCGACGTCGCCGAGCACCGGAAGATCGAGGTGGCCATCCTCAATCGAAATATTAACGAATTTGTTTCCCAACTGGCCTCGGTGGGTGGCGAACGCAGCCAACTCGCCCTGTCCACCGGTCTGGTGGACGGACTCAAAACGCATCAGGAGCTGGAGCAGCTGCTTAAAGATATGGTGGGGCCCTCCGGGGATAACACCGGGTTTAATCACATCGGCTTCCAAGACTATCTCCAGACCTTCACACCCTCCTATACCGACACCAAAGGCAAGCAAGAGCTGATCGGCATTATCGCGGCCTCCGGCACCATCATCTACGGGAAAGATACCGTCGGCCAGATCGGCTCCGACGATTTGATCAAACGAATTCGTAAAGCCCGCCATGACAAACGGATCAAGGCGATTATCCTGCGGATCAACACCGGCGGGGGCAGCGCCTTTGCCTCCGAGCTGATTCGCCAGGAACTTCTGCTCGCCAAAAAAGAAGGGAAACCCGTGATCGTCTCCATGGGAGCCATGGCCGCCTCCGGCGGCTACTGGCTGGCTGCCGATGCCGATGCGATCATTGCCTCGCCGGTGACGCTCACCGGATCGATCGGCATTTTCGGGGCTGTACCCACGGTGGAAAAGACGCTGGCCAATATCGGCATCCATGGCGATGGCGTCGGCACCACCGACATAGCCCATTTCGGCAATCTCGCCACCGCTATGAGCGACGAGGAAAAAACCGCCTTCCAATTGGAAGTCGAGCAGGGATACCGACAGTTTCTGACGGTGGTAGCCGAGGGACGAAAAATGAAGGTTGCGGAGGTGGAAAAAATCGCCGAAGGACGGGTCTGGGATGGGGCCACCGCCCTCCGTCTGGGACTGGTGGATCAACTGGGCAACCTGGAAGAAGCGATCGCCGAAGCGTCGAAACGAACAAAAGTGCCGGTGGCCAACGGATTTTTTATCGAATTGACCCCGGAAAACTACCTGGAACGGCTCAAGCGGGTCGAACCGCCGATCGATGCCCTCGCGGCCCGGCTGGTTAACCCTTCCCTGCTCCCCACCCTGTTGCGTCGCCCGCTGGTGCAACAGTATGAATTTCTACTCCGTGGCGCTGATCCGGGCGGCATCTACGCCCACTGCTTGCTGCCGATGCCGGCTGCGGCTCTTCGATAATTCCGGCGCCTTTGAGGCATACAAAACCCGGACAGGGGTGCGGCAGGGGTATGAAGCGAAAAAAAAGTTGTTCCGTTACCCCTTGAGCACTGCCAAGGGTTGCAGCTCCACCACCACCTCGATCAGGTCACGCTGATTGGCAATAACCAGGCCTATATCCTTATAGGCCCCCGGCGCCTCCTCCAAATCGCTGCGGTTGCGAATGCTGTGGAGCACATGGCGGGCATTGAGCTTGCCGATCTCCTCCTGAAGATTCAGGACCCGCTGCGCCTCTTTCCTGCCCAGCACCCGCCCGGCACCATGGGAGCAGCTCATGAATGACTGCGCCTCGCCCAGGCCCCGGACAATATAGCTCTGACTGCCCTGGGAACCGGGAATAATCCCCAGTTCGCCGGCAAAGGCGCGGGTCGCCCCTTTGCGGTGCACCCACACCTGATGAAAAAAATGGGTCTCCGGGACGACATAGTTATGGGCGACATCCAGAGCAGCCTCGAATTCACCACACCCGGTGAGTTCGGCCACCATTTCCCGGACCCTGGCCATCATCTCGCTGCGATTGGCGCGGGCAAAGGCGACGCAATATGCCATTTCCCGCAGATATTGCTGCCCCTCCGCCGAGGCCAACGGCAAAGCGGCCAGTTGCCACTCTTTGGGAACCGCGTTTTTTCCGCCGGCCTTGGCCAGCTTGATGGCGAGATTGTTATAAAAGCCGGCCACCTTGTAACCCAGATTTCTGCTGCCGGAATGCACCATCAGCCAGATTCGGTGATCGCTGCCCTGCTGGATTTCGATGAAATGATTGCCGCCTCCCAGGG
>CAIMMA010000549.1 GCA_903842475.1 uncultured bacterium | reverse complement strand
CTGCCATCGACCATCACCATCAAGCAGCAGATCGATACCGCCACCAAATCCATTCTCGCCGATCCGAGCCAGGTGCATCAAATTCTGATGAACCTTTGCATCAATGCCTATCATGCCATGGAAGAGCGTGGAGGTATCCTTGAAATCACCCTGAAGGACTGTGAACTCTCCCTTGAAGATCTCGAAAACCAGGCAGGGGTGTTACCGGGCAGCTTTGTGGTG
The DNA here is from genome assembly GCA_903842475.1 of uncultured bacterium. Taxonomy (GTDB): domain Bacteria; phylum Desulfobacterota; class Desulfobulbia; order Desulfobulbales; family Desulfobulbaceae; genus Desulfobulbus. The sequence continues at coordinate 2,836 of CAIMMA010000549.1, read as the reverse complement.
CTCACCATCGGCGATTCGGGTCGGGGGATCAGCGCGGATATCCGCGATAAGATCTTTGACCCCTATTTCACCACCAAGGAGGTCGGCAAAGGGACCGGCATGGGGCTCGCCATTGTCCATGGCATTATCAAACGGTACGGTGGGTTCATCACCTGCGAGACCGTCCTCGAAAAAGGGACGGTTTTCCAGGTGTATTTCCCCGCCATGGAACAGGTGCCAACCGTTCCCGGGGAAACGCTTGCGAACATCCAATCCGGAAAAGAACGGATTTTGTTCATTGATGACGAAGAGATCCTTGTCGACCTGGGCAAAACCGTGCTTGAGCGCCTTGGTTATGAGGTCACGGTCCGCACCAGCAGTCTGGAGGCCTGGAATACGTTCAAAAACCAACCGGACCTGTTCGATTTAGTGATCACTGACCAGACCATGCCCGGAGTGACGGGTAGCGACCTGGCACTAAAAATGCTGCAGCTGCGGCCCAATCTCCCCATAATCCTCTGTACCGGTTACAGCAGCATTATTTCAGAAGAGAAGGCAAAATCAATGGGCATAAAAGGCTTTGCCTTGAAACCGCTGGTACGAAAAGAGATCGCGTTGCTGATCAGGCAGGTGCTTGATGAGCAAGCAGCGCGTTCGCATACCAGGGAAATCAGGCAGGGGCTCAGAAATGGTCAATGAAAATCGAAAATTTGTTCATAGTTCTTAAGAGCAGAGGCAACGATTTGCCATGATAAAGGCTAAACTGCTTGTTGTTGATGACGATCAGGTCAATCTCAATCTGTTTATTTTCAGATTGAAAAAAATGTCCTATGAGGTGTACTCGGCTTCTTCGGGGCTAGAGGCTCTTGAAATTCTGCATGGTAAAGAGATCGATATCTTGATAACCGATTTTAAAATGCCGGGTATGGATGGGTATGAAATTATTAGAAGGGCGGTGAAAATCGACCCGACCATGCAAAGCATTGTGGTAACCGGTTATGGCGATATCAAAACGGCCATAGATGTCATGGGTGCCGGGGCGTTTAATTATTTACAGAAGCCGGTAAATTTTCAGGAACTTGATTTCACCATCAATAAAGGTCTTGAAAAAAGAAAGCTGCTGCAGGAGGTGCAGGATAAGCAGATCCAATTGGAAGCATACCGGGAACACCTGGAAGAGCTGGTCGAAACCAGAACGCGCTCATTAACAGAAGCGAACCAGAAGCTTAAGCGGGAAATCGAAGAACGGAAAAGTCTGGAAAATTCCCTGCGGGAGGCCAAACTGCTCGCCGAAAATGCCAATAAGGCGAAGAGCACGTTTCTGGCCAATATGAGTCATGAAATTCGCACGCCCATGACCAGCGCCATAGGTCTGCTTAATCTTGTTCTGGATACGGAACTCCTCCCGAAACAGAAGGCGTATTTAGAGATGGCACGCATCTCCACGGTCATCATGCACAATCTTCTCAACGATATTCTCGATTTTTCCAAAATTGAAGCCGGAAAGTTGGTCTTGGAATCGATTTCGTTCGATCCGAGAATGGTTATAAAATCAGTTGTGGATCTGCAGCATTTCCAGGCAGAAGAGAAAAAAATTCGACTCACCTCTACTGTCGATGCTGCGGTGCCGACGGCTGTGGTCGGTGATCCGAATCGCTTGCGGCAAATCGTTTTGAATCTGGTGTCGAATGCGATCAAATTCACCCGATACGGAGAGGTCGCTATCAGGTGCCAATGTTTCGATGCGGAAAATCCCAACGTGAGGGGGGGGGATGGAACTGGCGAGCTGCTCCATTTCTCTGTGCAGGATAGCGGTATCGGGATTGACCAGGATAAATTGGAGCTTATTTTTGAAGCCTTTGCGCAAGGGGACAACTCCACGACCCGCAAATTCGGCGGGGTGGGGCTGGGCTTAAATATTTGCAGTAAGCTCGTTGCCATGATGCAGGGGCGTATGTGGGTAGTCAGCGAACCCAACCAGGGAAGCACGTTTCATTGTGTCTGCAGGCTTGGTGTCGAGGGCAGCGGGGCCGAGAATGCAAGCAGTTCCAATGGGAACCGGTCTCTGCACGTTTTTGAACCTCGGGACGACCAGGCCGTGACGGTTTTGGTCGTAGAGGATGATCGGCTCAACCAGATGGTTATTCAAGAGATACTGGAACAAGAAGGCCATACCGTCGTTAGTGTTTCCAATGGAATGGCCGCATTGCAGGAAATTGAAAACAGATGCTTTGACCTCGTTTTTTTAGATTTGCAGCTTCCGGACATGAGCGGGTACGAGGTCGTCAGTACAATCAGAGAAAATGAAACCAGGCAGGGGACGGGAAAAGGGCAGCATCTGCCAATTATTGCCCTGACTGGATTTGCCAGCGATGGTGAACGGCGAAAATGTTTGCACGCGGGGATGGATGATTTTATTGCCAAGCCCTTTAATCTTAATCAGCTTGTCTCGATCACGCTGAAGTATATCCGAGATATATCCAACAAGAAAAAGAGCGGTTCTGAAACATCGGTGGGTGCAGTTCCGAATGCGCCTTGTTTCAAAGGATCTGTTTTTGATGAAAATGAGGCGTTGTCAAGGGCCGATGGCAACCGTGAAGTGCTTACAGGTCGAATAGATGCTTTTTTAAAAAGAGCTGTCAGTACTCTTGAGCTATTACGCAATAGCAGCGGGGCCGGTGTTTTTTCAAACCCTATCGAACACGAGGTGCATGAGTTAAATAGAATGGCAATTGAAATAGGAGCTGTCAATTTTGCAGATGAACTTTTTTGTTTGTTGATGCAGGCAAGAAGCGGTAAACGATTTGATAGTTCGCATGTCGATGCAATATCATTAGAGTACAACAATTTTATAAAT
>CAIMMA010000548.1 GCA_903842475.1 uncultured bacterium | reverse complement strand
TGTGCGTAAATAGCGCAAGCACGGTTCTGTGAGGGGCCGGAATCAACGGTGAGATAAAGTCAAACAAGGAAGAACACGTAATAGCTGCGTGCAGCGAGGCGTCAAGAAAGGGCTTGCCATGGATGACTTGTTTTTATCGGAGAAACCGGTCTACTCGACCTCGAGTCCGTTCCTGGATGTGTAGGCCGTCGATAAAGTCATAAAATTCTATGTCTCTCTACCAGGGTCCTGTAACCAAAAAAAATGTAAATGCGAAGACGCTGTAACTTGCAAATTTATTCAAAAGGAAAGTGAATATGAAAGAAAGAGACTATTTGGAACAGGCCGACAAATTAATGGAACGAATTAAACGCGGCGCATTTCTTACCGTCAAGGCGGATAGTATCGTCAATACCATGACAATCGGATGGGCAACAATCGGATATATATGGCAAAGGCCTGTCTTCATGGTTGCCGTTAGGGATTCGAGATATACTTTTACACTGCTTGAAAAAACTGACAATTTTACCGTTACGATTCCTGCTGGTGACCAACAAAATCAGGCAGTTGCTTTTTGCGGAACGAAATCAGGAAGAGATTTTGATAAGTTTAAAGAGTGTAATCTGCTGCTAAAACGGTCCAGGTGTACGGAATCTCCCATTGTGGACATTTCCGGCATTCACTACGAATGCAGGATCGTTTACAAATCAGCAATGGATAACGCTTTTCTCGATAGCGACCTAGAAAAACTGTATCCCCAAAAAGATTACCACACGCTCTACTTCGGAGAAATTTTGGCCACCTATGAAACTGAATAACAAAATATTAAAGGAGAGAATATGAACCAGGGCGAGTTGGTTGAGAAAGTGGCCAAGGCAAGAAGGGAGGACTCGCCAATGCAGACACCCCGCAAAATATATCTAATGACCGTCGTGCTTGCCGGTGTGCTATTTTTCACCGTTGCCTTATGCCAGGCAGCCGATCCTCTGCCCTCCTGGAACGATACCGGATCAAAGCAGGCGATTATCGCTTTCGTCAAAAAAGTAACCCAAAAAGGTTCAGCGGACTTTGTCCCGCCGTCCGAACGAATCGCTACCTTTGACAACGACGGTACGCTTTGGGCGGAGCAGCCCATGTATTTCCAGTTCTTGTTTGCGTTGGACCGGGTAAAAGCGCTGGCCCCGCAACATCCCGAATGGCAGGACAATGAACCCTTTGCCTCACTGCTTAAGGACGACATCAAAGGTGCGCTGGCAGGTGGCGAGCCCGCTATCTATCAGATAGCCATGGAAACGCTGACCGGCGTGACCACCGAAGAATTTGAGAAAATTGTCAAGGATTGGATCGCCACAGCCAAACACCCCATGACCAAACGACCTTATACCGAGATGGTCTACCAACCCATGCTCGAACTGCTCACCTACCTGCGGGCCCATGGTTTCAAAACCTTCATCGTTTCCGGCGGCGGCATCGATTTCATGCGCCCATGGGCCGAAAAAGTCTACGGCATTCCGCCCGAGCAGGTGATCGGCAGCAGCGTCAAAACCAAATTCGAGTTGCAGGGTGGCAAGCCGGTCCTGGTGCGTCTGCCGGAAGTTAATTTTATAGACGACGGGGAGGGTAAACCGGTCGGCATCCAGCAGCACATTGGCCGCCGCCCTATTGCTGCCTTCGGTAACTCAGACGGCGACCTGCAGATGCTCCAGTACACCGCAGACGGCAATGGGGCACGCTTTTGCCTCTACGTGCATCACGACGACGCCAAGCGTGAGTGGGCCTATGACCGCATCTCCCATGTCGGGCGCCTGGACAAAGGACTCGATGAAGCGCAGGCTAAAGGCTGGACCGTGGTCAGCATGAAGAAAGATTGGAAAACTATCTACAGCTATCACTTTTAAGGGCAGTGGCGGTCCCCTTTGGGACCTTTTCGGTATCAGAGCGGGCTGGCAACCCTCAGACCGGCGAAACCATGAACATCCCTGCCAAGGAAGGTCGTGAAGTTTTAGGCCGGTTCTAAGTTGGTACAATAACCTGTAAGGAGAACACAAAATGAACGAGATCATCATCTTTGGCAAACAGGGCTGACCCCATACTACTCGCGCCCGTGAGGCGAATCCGGAGCATGTCTATTATGACGTGAAGCTCGACCCCAGCAAGATGCAAGAAATGCTGAAACACAGCCAGGGCCAGCGAAAGGTTCCGGTGATTGTTGCAAATGGTCAAGTGACCGTAGGATTCGGGGGCTCCTGAGGAGTTTAAAGTTTCGGCGGTCGCCGAAAGACAATCACGGGGTTGAGCCGTTCTCTTGGCGACTCATCCCCGTTTCCACATCAGGCTTTCAGAGAGGCCATATCAATTACAAAGCGGTATTTCACGTCACTTTTCAGCATACGCTCATACGCTTCATTGATATCCTGGATTTTAATCATTTCGATATCGGAAGTGATTCCATGTTCGCCGCAGAAATCGAGCATCTCCTGGGTTTCGGCGATGCCACCAATGAGTGAACCCGCCACCGATTTGCGCCCCATGATCATTGGAACTGTGTTTAAGACTGGTTCCAGCCCGCCCAGATACCCAACCAGCACCAGTGTGCCGTTCAATGAAAGCGTCGGCAGATACGGGTTGAGATCATGGACATAAGGCACGGTATCGACGATCAGATCAAATGTGCCTTTGACGGCTTTCATTTGTGCCACATCAGTTGAGAGCACAATTGTCTCAGCGCCTAGACGACGAGCATCGGCTTCTTTTCCCGGTGAACGGGTAAACAGCGTCACATGAGCGCCCAGCGCCTTAGCCAATTTCAGCGCCATATGCCCGAGGCCACCGAGACCGATAACCGCCACCTTGCTCCCCCTGCCGACTTTCCAATGACGCAATGGTGACCATGTTGTAATCCCGGCGCACAGTAACGGCGCCGCTCCTTTGAGATCCAACCCGGTAGGTATCTTCAAAACAAATTTATCCGACGCGACAATTCTTTCAGAGTATCCGCCAAAAGTCGGCATTTTGTCATGGCGATCAAGCGCGTTATAAGTGAGTGTCGGAAACTCCACGCAATACTTTTCCAATCCATGATCACAGGCGTCACAATGCTGGCAGGAATCAACCATGCAACCGACCCCTACATTATCGCCTGGTTTGAAACGGGTGACATCCGGCCCGACGCTAATCACTCGACCGATAATTTCATGGCCGGGAACCATCGGGTAGATACTGTTGCCCCAGTCGTTACGGGCGCTATGCAGATCCGAGTGGCATACGCCACAGTAGAGAATCTCAATAACCACGTCGTCAGGGCGTGGAATGCGACGCTCGAAACGAAACGGAGCCAAATCGTCCTTTGCAGATTGCGCTGCATAACCCAGTACATTTATTGTCATCGTTTTCCCTCCATTCAAGTTTTTGATTATTTGTCTTAAGCATTACGACAATAGGCATTGTTTGTAGGAGTGGCAAATCTGTTGCCATGCATCTTGTATGCGGAGGTCTCAATGGGAGTAACGATGACCTGTTCGATCATAGTCAGATGACATAATGATAAACACGCTTATGATATAACTCTGACCTAATAATTTACGACTTTTGAGGTTGTTCTTATTCTGAGATCAATGGAGACATTTTATGAGCAAACTATTTTCACCTCTTGAACTGCGATCCATTACCTTCCGCAATAGGATTTTCGTATCCCCCATGTGTCAGTATTCCAGCCATGACGGGTTGGCCAACTCCTGGCATCTGGTCCATCTAGGTAGTCGCGCTGTGGGTGGTGCTGGATTAGTAATGGTCGAGGCTACCGCGGTCAGTCCAGAAGGTCGAATAAGCCCGAATGATTGCGGCCTTTGGAGCGAATCACACGTTGAGGCCTTTGCTCCCATTGCCCGTTTCCTCACCGAACAGGGCGCAGTGCCTGGGGTGCAATTGGCTCATGCTGGTCGCAAAGGATCCTGTGCAGTTCCATGGCAGGGTGGCACTCCTTTGGATGTTACTTCGGGGGGCTGGCAACCACTCGCCCCGAGTGCAATTCCCTTTGACATAGGACATCCTCAACCCCATGCCGTGACTTTAGAGGAAATGGACCTGATCGAGGCCCAATTCCGGGCAAGTGCTCGCCGGTCATTGGCCGCCGGTTTCAAGGTGGTTGAGGTGCATATGGCTCATGGCTACCTTCTTCACGAGTTTCTTTCTCCTTTGGTGAATCAACGCTCAGATAATTATGGTGGCAGTCTGGAGAACAGGCTCCGTTTCCCATTACGAATGGTTGAGGCGGTGCGTGAGGAATGGCCTGAGGAATTGCCGTTATTTGTTCGTATTTCTGCGACAGATTGGGTTCCAGGAGGATGGGATATCGACCAGTCAATCATTTTAGCGCGACTACTCAAGGAAAAGGGGGTGGACCTTATTGATTGTTCTTCAGGTTTTGCCGTACCCAATGAAAAGGTGCCATTCGGGCCTGGTTTCCAGGTGCCTTTTGCGGCAAAGGTGCGTTCCGAGGCTGGGATTGCCAGCGGAGCGGTTGGATTCATTATTGAACCAGCACAGGCAGAGCAGATAGTGGCCACCAGTCAAGCGGATGCCGTGTTTCTTGCCCGACAGATGCTTCGCGATCCTTACTGGCCGCTTCATGCGGCAAAAACATTACATGTTGAGGTGCCTTGGCCGAATCAATATTTACGAGCCAAATAAGGATCAAGAAGCATCTGTGGAGAAGGCAGAATCTTCTGTGGATGCTTTCACCCCGCGATTATCTCTCTCGCTGGCAGGTGGTCTTTATCGGTTGCAAAGTTACAACTGAGAGCCTTGTGGGTGCTGTTATAAATCGTCAACCGTCATAAAATCAAAGGATGTCCTTTATGAGCAATGCGTCAATCGTTGAAGTGTTTTTTGACTATATTTGACCTTGGTGTTACCTCGGTACCGTGCGTACTGATCGCTTGCAACAGGAGTATGGAATTGAACTGCGTTGGACTGTATTTCCGCTCCACCCTGAGACACCGGAGCAAGGAATCGAACTGACCGAGCTATTTGCCGGAAAGGAAGAACAGATTAAGACTATGCAATCTCAACTGGTCAAACAGGCAGCTCTTGAAGGGTTGCCCCTTACGGAACGAACCCGTACTTACAACAGCCTGCGCGCTCAGGAACTGGGCAAATGGGCGGAGCAAAAAGGTCAGGGTGATAATTTCAGGCGCGCTGTTTACCATGCGTATTTTGTTGATGGCTTAAACATCTCACTGGTTGATGAATTGGTTCAGATGGCTCAATCTGTTGGTCTGTCAGGAGATGATGCGCGCAATGTGCTGAAGGAAAAGAGCTATATTGAGGCTGTTAACGCCGACTGGCAACGCGCGAGGTCCCTGGGGGTTACAGCCGTCCCTACTCATATCTTTGAAGGGATAAGTTTAGTAGGGTTCGCCTCTTATGATGAATTTATCCGTCTCATCGGGAAGGGTCCCGGGCCAATTTTCTATTAGCAATCAGTTTATCAATAATCCTGAGAGTGAGGTTTCGTTAGCTGATCAACTGCCCCGTGCCGAAAAGGTATCGAATTTGATCAGGTGGCGCAGGTCCGTAAGGCGCTACAAGGATGAAAACCTCACGCCCGAATTAATCGACGAACTTCTTTAGACTGCCTGTCATGCCCCTACCGGCGTCAATGCCAGTTAAACAACCAAACCCTATCCCGTAACAGCCCTTTGCTATTTCCGGAGCAGTCTTAGAATGATACGCCCTATTCACCCCTTGCGGCAGTTTTTCCCTTTTCTCAAACCCTACTGGAAACCGGCACTCTTGGCATTGATTTGCCTGCTCATCCTGGTGATGCTCGATCTCTCCATCCCCCGTCTAATCCAGCGGATTATAGACCAGGGAATCAAGGCGAAAAATCAGGACGTCGTACTCCATACCGGACTCCTGATGCTCCTCATCTCTTTGGTCAGTATGGGGATGGCGATTATAAACAATATTCTCTCTGTCCGGGTAGGGGAAAGCGTGGCCAGAGATCTACGAGATAAGGTCTTCCTCAAAATCCAGAGCCTCTCTTTTGGCAACCTCGACCGGATGAAAACCGGCGGCCTCATGGTTCGCCTCTCCAGTGATACCGCCGCCATCCAACGGATTGTCAATATTTCGCTACGTATCGGCACCCGCGCCCCTCTGCTTATGCTCGGCAGCCTGATATTGATGGTTAATACCAGTCCCTCTCTGGCACTTATCTTGTTACCACTGATCCTGCTCACCCTCGGAGTAATCGCATTTTTTATTGTCAAGATGGAGCCACTGTTTCGACTGGTGCAACAAAAGTTTGACCGTTTGAACACCGTGCTCCAAGAGAATGTGGCTGGGGTTCGCCTGATCAAGGCCTTTGTCCGGGCCGACCATGAAGGCGAACGCTTTGGGATCGCCAATACCGATTTCACCAACAATTCGATCAAGATTCTACGGTTTATGTCTGGGATGTCGCCGCTCCTGACTCTTTGCGTCAATATCGGTATGGTTGTGGTGATTTGGTCTGGAGGTCTGGAGGTCTCCAAAGGTACGTTGACCGTCGGCCAGATTGTCGCCTTTACCAGTTACCTCCTTACCACGTTAACGCCACTGGCCATGATGACCATGCTCTCCAATGCCTGGGCTGGTGGAGTCGCATCGGCGCAACGATTGAACGATCTCCTGACCATGACTGCTGAGGTGGTGGACCGTAAGGATGCCCTGTCTGTAGCCCAAGCCGGATTAGCTAACGCTCCGGTACGGATCGAGTTTGAAGGGGTTTGTTTTCGGTACGGTGGGGAGGATGGTGAAGGTGAGGAGGGGCGCGAATGGATCTTGCAAGATATTGATCTGGTGGCTGAACCGGGCAAGACGATTGCCATTCTCGGTGCTACTGGTTCGGGTAAATCGACCTTGGTCAATTTAGTTCCCCGGTTTTACGAAGTGACAGGCGGCAGGATTCTCTGTAACGGAGTCGATATCCGGCAACTGCAACAGGGGGCATTGCGGTCACTGATTGCCGTTGTACCGCAGGAGACCATCCTCTTCTCCGGCAGCGTTGCCGACAATATCCGGTACGGCGCTCCTGCAGCAAATGAAATTGATATCAGGGCTGCGGCTCAAGCGGCTCAGGCCCATGATTTCATCTGCAATCTGCCCCAAGGATACGAGACCCGAATTGAAGAGCGCGGCATTAACCTCTCCGGTGGGCAGAAACAACGTCTGGCCATTGCCCGTGCTCTTTTAACCCAGCCACGCATCCTGATTCTCGATGACAGCACCAGTGCCGTTGATGTCGAAACAGAAACACGCATCCAGGAGGCCCTGGAGCAACTGCATTTCAAGCACACCCGTTTGGTTGTCGCTCAGCGGGTCAGCACGGTATTGAACGCTGATTGGATTGTCATCTTAGAGAAAGGACGCATTGTCGGTCAGGGAACACACGGCCAACTGCTGGCTGGTTGTCTGGTCTATCAAGAAATTTACGCCTCTCAGCTGGGCAATGGCCTGGAAAACGACCGGGAAATTGGTAGTGGAGCTCGGCTATGAATGCCGCCCCGGAAAGTTCCAATGCAGGGCTACGTGAAACGTTGCAACCACGCCGGCCCGGAGCCGTCGGCAAAATTGAGAAAGCGAAAAACCCGAGGCATGCCTTGCTGCGCCTGCTCCCGTATCTGCGCCCGTTCCGCTTGACCTTGGCCCTGGTCTTTGCCAGTGTGATTGTCTATACCCTGTTCGGTCTGATCGGCCCATACCTCCTGGGTGTGGCCATTGATCGGTGTATCGGCCCAGGCCAAACCGGGGGCTTGACGCGGATGGCCTTGTGGATGCTGATCGTTTATCTGTTGTATAACGGGTTTCAGGTCGTCGCCTCCTGGTTGATGTCCGGTATCTCCCAGAAGGCCTTGCAGCAACTGCGTCGCGATCTCTTTGGGCATGTTCAACAGCTGTCACTCAGCTTTTTTGACCACAGATCAACAGGTGAATTGATGAGCCGGTTGACTAACGATATCGACGCCATCAACCAGGCTGTTTCCCAGAATGTGACCACGCTGCTGGCCGGAGTACTCTCGCTGGCCGGGATCATGGCCGCAATGTTTGTGCTCGACGTCTGGCTAGCCTTGGCGGCGATCCTGGTAGTGCCGGTTATATTCGGGTTTACCCGTTTTGTTGCAAGCTATACGCGGAAAGGATACCGTGATCTCCAAGAACAACTTGGGGGCCTCAATGCTGTCACCGAAGAAGCCATCGGCGGGCAAAAAGTGGTAAAGGCCTTTGGCCGCAACGAATCGGTTCTGGCCACCTTTCGGGAGCACAATGAGCAGGTTTTCCGGGCTGGCGTTTACGCCAACAACTACAGCATGCTGCTCATGCCGCTTACTGGTGTGCTTGGAAACTTTTTTGTCATTACCTTGGCCGCATTGGGAGGTTGGCTAGCCCTACGGGGGCTTGTTAGTATCGGCGTCATTGCTACCTTTATAATCTATGGCCAGAATTTCATCCAGCCGTTGCGGTTACTCGCCAATATATACAACTCTATCCAGGCGGCCCTAGCAGGGGCGGAACGAATTTTCGAGATCCTGGATACGGAGATTGAAATCGACGAGGGAGCATTGGCCCCCATGCCCATTATCAAAGGCGAGATTTGTTTCGACCAAGTCCAGTTCGCCTATGAACCAGGGCATCCGGTAATCATGGAGATGAGTCTGGAGGTGCAGGCGGGGAAAATGATTGCCCTTGTGGGACCGACCGGGGCGGGCAAGACAACGATTATGAATCTGCTCACCCGCTTTTACGAAATCGATAGCGGCCGGATCACTCTAGATGGCCGTGATCTGCAGACTATTGCTAAAGCCGATCTCCGTCGCAGTATCGGGCTAGTGCCGCAGGACACCTTTCTCTTCGCTGAATCCGTATTGGAAAACATCCGCTTCGGTCGTTTGGATGCCACCGACGAGGAATGCATCGAGGCGGCTAAATTAGCCGATGCCGATCATTTTATCCGTCAGTTGCCACAGGGGTATCAAACCGATTTATCGGAACGAGCCGGCAATCTCAGTCAAGGGCAACGTCAGCTACTGGCAATTACCCGGGCCATTCTCGCCAAGCCCGCTATTCTTATTCTCGACGAGGCTACTAGTAGCGTCGACACCCGTACCGAGGCGCGGATCCAGAAGGCTCTTTTACGTTTTATGGAACAGCAAACAAGTTTTGTTATTGCTCATCGCCTCAGCACCATCCGCGATGCCGATCAGGTTTTGGTGATCGATGACGGACGTATCGTGGAACGCGGCACACATGTTGAGTTGTTACAGCAAGGCGGTGTCTACTATCATCTTTATACCAGCCAATTCAAGGGGCACGCGATCTGAGATAGGGGCATCATAAATTATAGAAGTCTTTGCGTCCTCGATCCTGTTCTAAGCTCGGGCAGATAATTGATGGAAGCATCTAGTGAACAGCAGGGTTAGCGCTACTATTGTCCGCAGCCTGACCATTGAGGAGCGGATCGAGTTAGCCTGGACAATATCGCCGAGAATACTTTGGGGATCAAGAAATCCGCAGACGGCTTAATGGCTCTCAAGTGGTACCGAGAGGGGCGGATCGACAAGATCATCAGCTACTGCCGCCAGGATGTCGAGATGACCCGTAACCTCTTTCTCTTCGGTTTGAAACATGGCCATCTGCTTTTCAAGAACAAGGCGGGTAGTGTGGTCCGCTGTCCGGTTCATAGGCTTGATGGGTTACTGGCTGGGCGGTGCGCATCTGAGTACGCACTGGTGTACGCACCCTGAGGAGGCACTTCGGTCATGGGGGTACAGATCGGGAGCATCCGACAGTTATGCACATCACTTGATCCTTTTGAGCGCAACAGCGCTATGCTGTGGCTGTTTTCGGTTAACAG
>CAIMMA010000547.1 GCA_903842475.1 uncultured bacterium | reverse complement strand
GGAGCTTTCCTCTTCCTGGGGCCGACTGGCGTTGGAAAGACGGAGCTGGCCAAGACACTGGCTGCGGAATTGTTTGATTCCGAACAAGCGATGATCCGTATCGACATGACCGAATACATGGAAAAACATACGGTTTCGCGTCTAATAGGTGCGCCGCCCGGATATGTCGGATACGAAGAGGGCGGCCAACTGACAGAAGCTGTGCGCCGTAAGCCCTATAGCGTCGTGTTATTGGATGAAATTGAGAAGGCCCATCCGGATGTGTTCAATATCCTCTTGCAGGTCCTGGATGATGGACGTTTGACCGATAGTCATGGCCGTACTGTGAGCTTCCGGAATGCAGTGATCATCCTGACCAGTAACATTGGTTCTGAATTCCTGGCATCTGAGCGGTCTAGTCGATCAGAAAAGTCTGAGCTGTCGGAGAAGGTCAGAAAACAGGTCATGGACTTGCTGAAGGCTAGCTTCCGTCCTGAATTTCTGAATCGACTGGATGATATTGTGCTTTTCAAGTCGCTGGATAAAGAACAGATTGCCGCCATTGTACGGTTGCAGCTCACTGATTTGCGGGGGCGGCTTGCTGAACAGGAACTGGGATTGGAGCTAACAGATGCGGCCATTGAATGGTTGGCTGATAAGGGCTTTGATCCCGTATATGGCGCGCGTCCTGTTAAACGGGCTATTCAGCGGGAACTGGAAACGCCGATTGCGCGAAAGATCGTTTCAGGTGCTGTTATGCCAGGAGCCACCCTTCATGTCAAGGTGGCTGGTGCCGGTCTCCAGATTGATGTATTAGGCTAAGAGGATAGAACCTGAAACAGCAATAATGGTTTCGTCACTGTTCTTGATAGGAGCCAATGCAAGTTTAAAGGTGATAGCGCTGTCAGGCCTGTTAAGGACTAACGTTTCAGTAGAAATAGTTCCTTTTGCCGCCGCTGCAAACATGTCTGCCGCATTTGGGAGTATTTGCGTAAGCTTGACAGTCTTAACATCCGTTATGCTTTGGATACCCAACAAGTCGAGCGCTAACGGGTTTGCAACCGTGAATGTTTCGTCCGTGCTGCAAATGAACATTGGAGAGAGAGAATTTTCAATTGCCCCCTGCAACTTTTTAAAATCCACTATAGATGTTTTACGGCGTTCGACATTACGAATCGTGAAAATCATATTGTTGCCACGCATGAACATGATATTGCAGACGCCAACTTCACCGGAGAACGAGGACCCGTCTTTGCGAAAACAACGAGAATCAATCAAAACATGATGATCTTCTGCAAGATTCTTCTTCAGATGTTCAAATAGTTGGCGGTTCATTCCCGGCATAATGGTGGTAATCGGAAGATCCCATGCCTCATCATGTGTGTACCCTAGTACTTCTTCAACCCGGAGATTGCTTTCCATGACATTTCCGCGTTCATCCAGGATAAGTACAGCATCGTAAAGGCCATTCATTAATTGCTGATACAAGGCGCGCTGATCGATTTTCGGGCGCACCTTCAAACCTACAGGCTCTGGCGCAGGAACAGACGCCGGTACCGGTGGCGGTGTTGAAGGGGGCACAGCTTTTAACATGGGCCCTGCGACTGGCTTTGCGAGTGGTTTTAACAAAGGCTTTTCTTCTGGCAGGGTCGCGGCGGGGGGCGGTTGTGGAACAACGGGTGCCTGCTGTACGTTCGAACTATCTGCTTTTTGCGGTTCGTCTTTTTTGTTAAACCAAAATGCCATAAATAAAGTCCTCAAAAAATAAGTTATAACGTCAATAGATTATCATATATTCGCTGGGCAGACTAGCGTTTTCAGTACATGCAATATAATTATTTTTTTTCAAATCACTTAAATAGTGCTTGTCTTCTTTTTGGTAAATGCGTATCCTTTTTTTTACAAATTGTAATTGAGTGTTATTCCTGCTAGGAGTCTACGATGAAAAGAAATACGTATCAGAAAAGTCATTTAATTCGCGAGTTAGGTGTGACGGCTGGGGTGTCTCAGGTTAAAATTCGCCTCATATTGGACACAATGAAAGCCATTGCATGCCGCGAGGCAAAGACTGACGGTTTTACAGTTCCGGGGCTCTGCCGTTTGGATGTCATTCATCGTAAAGCTCGTAAAGTTCGCAATCCGCATTCCGGTCAGACCCT
>CAIMMA010000546.1 GCA_903842475.1 uncultured bacterium | reverse complement strand
GGTAATAGCCTGGTAGAGAGCAGCTGATTCAACCCCAAAAAGCTTCCCACGCGGCCGGGGAACCGGTGATTAACCCAGTCAGGGTGATCGGGTTTTCGATCACATAGTCGATCACCTCCTCTGCCTGGACAATGGTCTGGGCATCGGCGGTGATTCGGCTTAACACCTGATCGATCTGGGCATCAAAGGCCTCGGTCGGTTGGATCGCCAGCTGTTCAGCGTAATAGAGGGAAACATCATGCTTGTTACTGAGCAGGGCCCGGTCGAGCACCCCCCCAGTGGGGGCGTAGGCCCCCTGGATCACGGAGTAGATGAAGATGTCCCGGGCCACGCCATGGTTGAGGTCGTTCTCCCAGTATTCCAATCCCGCTGTTTCCGGAAGCCGGTTAAAGAGGTTCTGGTAGACCTCCTTGATAAAATCACTATTGGACGTTCCCGCCGGATAGGTGTCCTCATACTCCGATTGATCGGTAAAGCTCTGGGCGGTTTCCGCTAAGGTCAGTTCTCCATAAACGACCTTGCCGAACCAATACATCAAACCCGTCACCTCCGGGGCCCGGTTAAAGTATGCCTGATAGATATCGAGGATATTCAGCAGCAATTCCTTTGCCGGCGAAACATTGGGTCCCACCGGATCGTACAAATCCCCTGTCCACAAATCGCTCACATAGAGATAATTGCCCAAAGAACTGCCAAAACGGTACTGCTCAAAATTGGTGACCGAATCAACCCCTTCGGGGCCGTTCAGGGTGTTGCCGCTGAGCTGGTACTGGCTCGGCAGTCCTGACAGGACCAGGGTGTCGTAGCCGCTACCGCCGTCCAGAATATCGTTCCCCAGACCGCCGCTGATAACGTCGTCGCCGTCCCGACCACTGATATGGTCGCCTCCATTAGTGGGCAACGGCTGGCCGGCTACAGTATGGGTGGCATCGATCAGGTCGGCCCAGTCGGTACCGATAATGGTGACACCGGTGCTACCGCCGCTATCGGCGATATCGGTGACGGCAATAGTGAAGTTCTTGTCAAAGGTATTGTTGGTCGAGTCCTTGACCCGGATGGTGAGATTGTGGGCGGTCGCAGTCTCGTAGTCGAGGGCGGCGGCCACCACCAGCTTATTGCCATCAATGGCAAACAAGCCCCCCGGATTAGTGGTTATGGAGTAGGTGAAGGTGTCGTCCGGGTCGGCATCGCTGGCCGACAGGCTTCCGACCTCCTGGCCGATGACCGCGTTCTCGGCAATCACCGCACCCGAGAGGGCGATGTCGGTCGGCAGGTTGTCGACCTTCTCAATAATATTAAACAGGGCCTCAACCAGGGCCTCGTTATCGGT
Source organism: uncultured bacterium (assembly GCA_903842475.1). Classification (GTDB taxonomy): domain Bacteria; phylum Desulfobacterota; class Desulfobulbia; order Desulfobulbales; family Desulfobulbaceae; genus Desulfobulbus. The sequence continues at coordinate 4,676 of CAIMMA010000546.1, read as the reverse complement.
GGCGGTGAGAAATTTACCGCCATTGGCAGTGGAGATTTTTTCAAACGCAGTCGTATCCCAGGAAGGCGTGCCAGTGGCAATGGTGAATATCTGCACCTGGGAGGTGTTGGCATCCGGCGTGACCGGTTCATCAGTCAGGACAAAGGGCGGCAACGGATCACCATCGCCAAACAAACCCTCCCCGGTCCCGGGCACCCCAGTGTCGAAGACCAGATTAAAGGTATCCACCGAACCACCCGGCCCCACCAGGGAGGAAATACCGCCGACGGTGGCACCGATGTTTTGCGCCAGTGACGACACCAGATCAGCCAATTCGCCGTCCTTAGCCTCGGCGTCGGTGAACAGCGCGACCCGGAGGATACCGGCACCTGCCCGCCATTTCCCCATGCTCCCGTCCAGGGCCAGGCGCAGGCCGTCAAAGGCGGTCTCTGGTAAATCACCGCCACTGCCCAGACCGATGCCGTTGATGGCGGCAATTGCCGCCGCCTTCCTGGCGGCAAAATCGTCCTGGTCGGTGAAAGGCAGCACCACCTCCGACGGTTCGCCGTTGGTGACGTCCTTGAAGGTGACCACACCGATACGGGCATCGGCCTTGCCGCCGGCAAAGGCCGCCTCGACCAGATCGGTGGCCGCGGCCTTGCCGCTGCTTATCGACGAGCCCATGCTGCCGGTGGTATCGACGACGATGGCAAAGTCGGTCTGGAAGGTCAACCCTTTTTTCTGCAGCTGAAAGCTTTGGTGGCTGCCAGCGGCGGCATCGAACTGCACGGTCTCGATGTTGGTCAGGGTGTCGGTGCCGGCATCCTTGGCACCGCGGGCATGGCGAACCGACCAGGTCCCGTCCTCATTCTTGCGGATGTCGTAGTCCAGCGGCGAGCCCTTGTAGACCGCGGTGTCAATGCCGATGCCACCCAGCAATTGGTCATTGCCGCCGGCACCGAAGAGGAAGTCGGAACCAAAGCCGGACTGGAGGATGTTATTGGATGGCCCACCGATGAGCAGGTCATTGGACACCAGCAGGGCGCTGGAATTGATATCGATATCGCCGGTGTGGGCGGCATTGATCGCCGTGCCGTTGGTGTAGGTATAGCCGACGGTATGAAGATTGTTCCGCGCCTGGGCGATGTAAGAGATTTCCAGATCAAGACCGAGCTGGGCCCAAATGGTGTTGATATATTTAACATTGTCTCCCTGGTAATCGGTGGCGGTGAGATTGTCCTTTCTTCCGGTCAGGGCATGCCCCAATTCGTGGACCAGGGCACCCAACTGCGAATGAAGGATGGGGGTGCCCTTATCGCTGATATAACTCAGATCAGTGATATAGGCAGGGTCTATCTCGACATTGCCCGTGCCGATGTTCCCAATGGTGTAGGCCTGATAGACGCCGGCCACGTATTTGATATTGATCAGGTTTCCGGCCGTGGCGATCCAGGTGTCGAACATCTGCTTGGCGATGGCCGAGCCCTCGTAGGCGGTCTTCAGATCCGCTAGGATCGCGGTTTTCTGGGCCTCGGTGAACCCGACGATGGTGGTTTTTGCTTCAATGTCTGCAAAGGCCATGGGGGTAACCTCCTCTAAAAAAATATTAATGGATGCTGTCTATACGGTAGGCGCTGACATCAACAATACCATGCAATTCGAGAAGGTTGCGATAGCGCTCCTCCTGCCCGGTGGCGGCAAGGCCTCGATCCACCAAGGCTTCAACCATGGCAATATACGCAGGTGCGGCGCGTTTTAAGGTTAGGCCCAGGGCATGGCGGGCCTCCATCGAAAACGGGGCAAAGGTGCTTTGCCAGGCATGGCGGAACAGCCAGAGAACATCCGCCGGGATCCGGGCTGCGATGGCTTCCTGGGCGCGGGCGCGCTCCTCCGGGGACGGGGCAAGGAGCACGGAGTCGGCATAGTCCTGGACATAGCGCTCAAATACCTGGTCTGATAGCGATTGGGGAGCAGGGGGGGAAGGAAGGGACGCACCGGCCAGCAGGGCCTGATCGAGCAGAACCTGCCGTTCGTCCCAGAGGAACACCGCATGGATGGTGGGTTTTGGCGAACGGCTGATAGTGAGTTGTACCCAGGGGCTGTCGAGGTGAAAGGCCTCCGGGGGGCGGCGAGGTTCGGGGCCCGGGGCCACCCTGGCCTTTCCTGCCGGGGTGATCAGCGGACGGTAAATAAAGAGCAGGGAGAGGTCGACCGGACCAGTGGATGATTGGCACCCCGGGGTGAAATGGGCAAGCTTGCTGGCCAGGTGGGTAGTGGTGGCAATGATGAATTCTTTAAAAAGAGAATCCGGCAGGGAGGGGAGGGCTTCGCCCGAAATCTGTGTCCCGGTTGATTCATCGACAATCCGGATTGCAACCGGCGGGATCGAACAGTCCCCGGCCATCTGGGCCGTTTTGGCCGCCTGGGCAGCCACTCCGTTCCACAACAGCGCCATGGTCAAGATGGCCAAGGAAAGGATATGGGGTTGCGTGCTGAGCATTTGGCTACCACCCTCTTGTTGCGACCCGACCCTAGTCAGGTCTTGGTGGAACAACTCGGTGCGCGGGAAAGCCCACTGGTGAAAAAAACTGACAACGGTGAGACTGTCAATCGACGCCGCTCGAGGCCAGGCCGACGCTTGAATTAGATCACTCAATGGAACTAAACAGCGCGTCAAGACACTGGCGGAAAACGGATTTCGCACACCTAACGATTCGGCAAGTCGTCTGATTATATAATAGATTTTTCTATTAATAAAAGATTAAAAGCCATCGCGGCCATCTTTTGTCTTAAGTCAGAGGCTCTCATGATAAAGGTGTTGAAAAGAACCCGATACAATGCCGTAAAAACAGTTGATTAAATTGAAAAAGCCTCTATTCTGGACTTTGGTTTTCCGCAAAAAAAAATCATATCCAAAACGAGGCTTTATGCACCACAAGAATATCAAGTGCGTTGTGCGAAAACAACTGAAAACGCAATTTCCGAACTGGAAACGGCTTGACCGCAAAACCAAACGGAAGCTCGCCAAGCAGGTTCTCGCGGAAGTGAACGCCAAATACGATTTTAGCGTCCCCATAACCACCTCGAAGGAAGAGCTATTGGGGATTGGAGAGCAGGCATCGCACAAGGGCATTATCAATCTTCAGGGGATGGCTCGTTTAATCGAAATTTTTAACTCCAGCCATATCGTGCGCCTCAGTGGCTCTCATCGATCTCAGCTGTTTCTCAAAGATGAAGAGTTAGGGTATATTGACGAGTTGCTTGATGACCGCATCATCAACCGGTTGTTGGCCTACCGGGGATACAGCCCCGCCATGCGGCAATTTTTGCCCAGCACTCTGCTGCGCGCTGAACTGCTCAAGGCGATCCGCTATCCCGAGATCAGCTATCGAAAATTCTGCAGCGAGGAATATTTTGGCCTGGATCGCAAACAAAATCGGGCGTTTTGCGGGTTGCCCCTAAACCGGAAAGAGATGATCGACCATACCCGGTTGTGTCAATTCCGCCACTCGCTCACCTTTACGCAACAGGTCAATCTGCTGGTCTACATGCTCTACCATTTCAACCAGTCGGGGCTATTGGGCGAAGCCATTCTCCATGGCGTGGACTCCACGGAACTGGCCACCGACTGCAAGCGTCCTCTGACGACGCTTACGATCAACGGCAAGAAAATACGCATCTACAGCGATCTTGACTGTGATTGCGGCAAGCGGCGCAACAAACGGGACAAGTCGCCCTACGTCATCGGGTACCGTCTGCACACCCTGACAGCCATTGATGCCGCAACCGGCCACAGTTTCCCCTTGGTGTCACTGTTGGCACCGGCCAACCATCACGACAGCCATTTCCTGCCGTTTCTGGTTAAACTGGGCCAGGCTATGGGGATAGAACTGGAGCTGATAACCGCCGATGAGGCCTATCATGATAAGGACGACGCCCTGTTTATGGAGACCGGCGTACGGGTGATCACTCCACCATCCTCCAAGGTACGCCTTCCAGAGCATGTCGATACCCAGACTGGATCGATCTTTTGTCATGGCGGCTGCGCGGTTCCCATGCGCCACATGGGCATTGAAGATGGATGCCACGAGTACAAATGCGCCGCAACCACAGGGGAACGCGATTATGTGGGCACCTGCCGGAAATATCGACTCATCCCTCTGGATAGCGGTTGGTTCCAGAGGGTGCCCGGTAGCGCCGAACATGTGCAGGAAGCTCAAGAGTTGCGCAAACATTGCGAACGTCCCTTCAATCTCCTGAAACATCAAACCGGCATGGAGACAGTGCGGGTCCGCAGCCAGCAGGCAACCCTGGCTCGCTGCACCATCAGCAGCATGGCAGTTTTGCTGATTAAAATGGCTGGAGTTCGCAAAAAGTGCCCTGCCACCAGCCTGCAACAGGAACTATTATGGGAGACGAAAAAAGCAGCCTAGCCGCTTAACATTTTGATATAAAAAGACAGTGATGTCCGGTTAAGGACTTGCATGCATGGTTTCCAGCACTCCTTCCCCCTGCAGAGTCATAGAAGGGGAGTGCTCCATTCGAGATTCATTGAGGATCTGGTTGCGTAACTGGCGGACTCTGTGAATGTTGACCGGTTCGCCATGCTGTTCATGGCAATAAATCGCGAGCAGGAGATAAGTGATCAGTCCGGCAAGCATCTGGATCATCAGACCATGGCGGCTTCTTGAAATGAG
>CAIMMA010000545.1 GCA_903842475.1 uncultured bacterium | reverse complement strand
GAGTTCTTTTGATGCTAAAGTTTTATGAATGTTACTGAACAGCCAAAGGCCCCCTGAAATTGAATCAAAAACCTATACTCGTCATTATCTTTGCATTGGTTGTGGGGAAAACCAGTCAGCGGTAATAGCCCCTCGAAAATATCTGGTGGGCTTTGTGGAAACGGTGGCTTTACTAGCCAAGGCAAATTCTGACAAAACGTTACGCCATCACTAGAAAATTTTCTATACATTTCCAATTCAGCTTAATTATGACCTTGGGAGAGAAGGATTTCTTTGATGATGTAATCAAGAATTTGTAACCATGAACTGTTTGACTTTGGGCACTTTAGGCAATTTAGGCACCCGCTGAACCTTAGAGGCGAGGACTACAAACTGCTCAAGCATTCTGGCAAGGTAAGGTTATTTCATCAGCGAGTCACCACTGGTGGTTGCCCCCGAGGATTCCACCTCGCCAAGGAGGCATGGAGCAGTTGGCTTGAATTTGCCTGCGTACGAGGGCTACCGTGAAGAGCAAGTATTTTCATGCCTCCCTGTGGACACAAAAGATAGCAAGCTTTCTGAATCGGAGAGCGTGGCCCCCCCCAGCCTTCAGTCAGCTTAGTGGCCGGAATGGGGTTACCCTTCGACCTAAACGGACAAGACATTGACAGTTTCGTCTCCATTGCGAGGAAGAGCACCTAGAAACTGTAGGCAAGCGACAGGAGGCCGCTAATACCGGAGCTGTTCGCCTCCTCGGTAATCACCCCACTCACCCTGCCTTTTACTGTAAAAGCACCTTGCTCGGCCGAGAGCCCTACACTCGCCTTTACTAGATCTTGGCTGTCATAGGCTGATTTTTGGCTCACAGTGTAACCGTAAAGGGTCGCGGTGCCTTCGACCTGGGGATCGCCAAGTAACCGCTCGTACCCAACAGTAACGACGGGAATTATTGTCCATCCCCCCATTTGTTTGGGATCGAGGCTGAAATCTACGTCGGCCAAGAGGTTGAAAAACGTTTCATCAATGCCATGGACGCTCAAAGCAAGGTCACTGTCGCCTTCGTTAAAGCCGTCGAGAGACACACCGGTCACCCGAACCCCGACCTGGGGAGTAATAGTTAGCGGTATCAGGCGAATAGCGTTCCCAATCCGAACCTGACCGCTGTACACGGAACCGGTAGTGGAACCGGTTGCTACCCCCAGGCCGCCCCCCAAGTCGCGCTCGCTTTCATAGTCCACCCAGCCGACATCCGCACGCCCCTCGATGAAAGGGCCGGCATCAAGAGCCGAAAAACCGTACCGTCCGCCAAAGGTGGCCAAAACAGTGTTGACCGTAGCGTCAGCATCAGCGCTCTCGACCGCACCCCAGTTATAGCCGAGGCCCATAGTAGCCGAGGCCCGACTGCTTACCCGGTAGGTAGCACCTATGATCGAGCCGCCACTGTTCTCCGTACTTCCGGAAATACCATCGTGACCAGAAGTGGAAAAATTATCCCCATTGCCCGCCATCCAGATCCGGGTTTGACCTTGGGGCAGATCACGACCGATTGTATAGGGCGTTATCGCCTCATCGAGTCGCTGAGGCTGGCGCAAGAGAAACGAGGCTGCATCGGCATATACTTGGCCGCCAACCCGCGTTTGAACTCCTCCGAGTGTGCCCTGATCGACGGCTGACTGCAGATAGTAATTGTAATCGGTATAGTGGCCCGACAAGGGCGAGTTCTGCAACGCGTTCAGAAACGCAGCACCAGAGGCGGCATTGCCGACAAACCCACTCTGGCCGGGCAACTCCAAATAGTAGACCATCTTAGCGCGTAATACATAGAGGTCTGCCTGCGTGAGGCCCAACCCCTGCGTCAAATAGGCAGACATCGAGCCGTAGGAGGCGATCACCTGATCGAGCCCAGCCTGGAGATAGCTTGACTCAACCCCCAGCAGGGCATCAATGGTCTCCGGGTCCCATCCTGGATGCACTGACAAAAGGTACTTCTTGTTGGTACTCAATATCTCTGATGTATAGCTGTTGGTGGCTAGATAGTCCCGCATGATAGTCGCTTCCGGCACGCCAGCTATGCTCTGCAGGAGGACAGCTGTCCATCCAGTGCGGTCTTTGCCGCTTGCGCAGTGCCATAAATCAGGACCAGCGTCATTGGCCAAGGTAAGCAAAACCGTACGAAACCCGTTTTTCTGGACAGGATCGCTAACGAACGCCTGGTATCCTGTCTGCATAAAGGAGACCGCATCCGCAGGAGTCCCCCAGAATGGTAAAGGTGCCCCCGCCTGAGTCCCAAGAATATTGATATTGGTCCAGGTGGCTCCTTTCGGTACCACATCTTGCGCCGCTGGGGGACCATAGATCTCATCGGGCGTTCGCAGGTCGATGTCCCGGCCGATATGGAGTGCCGAAAGAGTTGTCCAATCCGCGTTGTTGAGATTATTCAGGGCATCGGTACGATAAAAAACCCCAGTCCGCATTACGCCACTGTTACTGGTCGTGTTGACGAATCCGGTTCCGCCATTACTTGCCGATATTCCCGCAAGATCCCTGAAGTTGGAGGCTGTCGATAGGACGGGCGTTAAAATCGACTCCTGCGCCGATGCTGGTGTGATATATAAACAGGGTGCCATGGCAATGGCACCGAGCAAAACATTTTTCGTCAAGACCACCTTAATATCAAACATGTATGCCTCCTTTTATGACGAAAGCCAACTCTCTGTCGTTTGAATTTATTTCAATATTACCAATGAAAGGCATAATTACCCGCACTGATGGTCATCATAGTTCAGAGATAGTTTGACTTTCTAGCCCGCATCTCTCGACAAGCTTTTTGCCAAGTAATTTTTTTACGGCAACAGCACTGATATGTCATTTACCTTACTGAAATCACCTTAACAATGCACAACTGGAGGCTTTTTTTCGCTCTATTTACGGAAAATGCGGGCTAGTTGAATTTACTTCAAGAGCTTCTCTCCAATTTCTTCTGTAATTTTCCATCCAGAGGTTTCTAGCATTTCCCGGGAGCCATTATTCACCTTGCCTGTCAGCCATAGTTCCTTGGCGAAAACGTTGCCCGTCTTCTTCAGACCCTCATCGATGACATGAAGCTTGTTTGCTACCGACTCGGTTTTGAAAATATAATCCAGCGGAAGGACCAAGAGCACGGTTCCGTCCGCTCTCTTTAGAAACGGAATGTTCCCAATGCGACCTAAACTAACGACGGGTGCGATCTTGGTGTGATATCCGGCCATCAATTGTGCTGTCTCTCTATAAAATCTCGCAACGGATTGTCGTGTGACCAGGCCGGCGGCAGCAATAAAAGTTGCACGGTTTTGGACGTCCTTGAGCTGCTCAATCGCCCCAACTAGCAAGGTTTTTCCCTGGGGATCATAGGCATAATTATTCATCAAGGTATCAACGAGCGAAGGGTCAATTCCTATTCCTGCCAATTTGGCACGGTTTATTTTTTCCAGCTCACCTGGGGGATTGTCCCGGATCAGTTTCCGTAAACCTTCGGTTGCTCCGGTAACCTTGAGGGCGGTCACCACGCTGGAGTCAATTACTGCCATGGCGGCTCGTGGTGCCAGCCCTCCCGCCACAGAAGCCTGGGCGACCTCACCCAATTTGGACATCGCCGGTTCATAGTTTGAATAGGGGTTTATGCCAAATTCATAGGCAAATCCCCTCTTAACCGCATCATACCCGACAGCCACCTTGAACGCATTATCCTGGTGGGGATCATCGCTCATTATAGAGCGACCAATATTGGTTAAAAAACGCCCGGCTCCCTCGATGGCTCCCTTGGTGGTGTCAACCGGTGCCTTGACCAGATTGATGGCACCCTTGACCGGAGCCTTGACTCCGGCCACGAGCGCGTCGTCGAAAATCTTCCCTCGATCCATCGCCTCCATGACCTGAATTGCGTTGAGTTCCTGGATCCGGGACATGAGTTGCTCGGTACTTTCCACCGTCAAAGGACCGTAGAGGGTACTTAATTCATAGGTATTGATCATGCCATCATTTTGCACCCGGTCTTTGACCACATAATTATTCCCTCGGATTATTTTTGGGGGCAGGACATCCTTTGCATGAAGGATCACAGGGGGCGCTACGAAGGGGGATGTTTTCTGTTCAGCGCCGTTGACTGAAACGCAACTAACAAATGTTACGAATAAAATAATTTGGATAAGAGGAAATAATTTCATGTCAATAGTGCACCCCCAACTAATTCATTTTGTAGAATGTTCTCGTTCACTCAGGAAGTTTGTGGAATGTTGAGTGACGGAACTGTTAATACTTTTGATCAGGTGAAACACACTGCCACCTTTTTAATAAGGTGGTGGAACAATTATAGCAGACCCGCTAGTGCCCATAACCGGTTACTTATTCCGTTTTGGCGGGGAAGAATTTGTCATCATTATCCGTACGCAAAATGAAGAACAGGCTCGCAGGGCTTTTGAACGTTTCCGTGTTGCAATGGAGACACATTCCTTTCCGCAGGTTGGGCAAGTTACCGTAAGCATCGGTGTTGCGAAAATGGACCCCAGTATTTTCTCAGCGACACTTCTTGATCATGCCGACAAGGCTTTATATCATGCAAAGCAGAATGGACGTAACCAAGTGTGTTTTTATGATAACCTGGTCAGCGCCGGGCTGGTCGAAGAAACTAAATTTACTTC
>CAIMMA010000544.1 GCA_903842475.1 uncultured bacterium | reverse complement strand
GAAGAACGGTATGCGGAATCCATGGAGAATGTTAAAGCCGGGGTCCCGGGAACGACAATATACCTTTTGGGTAATGCTTGGGTTTTCGCCCTCCCGCCGAGACCTCGGCGCAAAGCCAGGCGCAGTGGGGCTTGGCGAGGGGGGTGGCTTTTCGCGTGTGCCTACGTTATTGCAGTGCGGTTTTTGACCTGCCGGATGCCGAAAACCTTGCGAGGACTGTCAATTGCTAGACTCTTCAGGATCTCCTTCGCCCCTTTGGGAAGCTCATTTAATTGGAAAAAAACGTGGCCAGGGCTTGAGAACTCCGTGGCCTGGATTTTACTCAAGACAGCACGGATTCGCGACCAGGACAGGCCGCAACGGATTTCCGCCAACCGTTCAATCAACAGCGCCAGGACGCATATCTTGACATGGGTTTCAATCCGGCGGGGCAGCCAGTGATACATCGGCATCATCTTGATCTGGGTGCGCTTGAGCGAACGGAAGCAGCGCTCGATCACCATCAGACCGCGATAACCGTAGGCGGCATCTTCCATACTGATGGTCTCATCATTGGTTTCCAACACCCACTTGCCGTCATACCGCGCAGCCCCTTTGATAGCGGTGCGATTTATGCCGATATTGCCGTCAACGATGTTCAGGTAGCGTTTGTAGCGCTTCGAGGCCAGCAGGGCGATGGCCCATTTCTGGGTGGCGCTCTTGTCTTTGTGTTTTTTCAACTCCTCTTCCAGCATCCCGACGATCTCCTCCCGATGCCGGGATTGCCGCTCGGCCTCTGCGGGATTGAAACAGACAATATAGCGCTTGCCGTTCTCCAGCTTGACTTCCTTGGCGTGCAGATTGTCGCTCAGCTTCCGGTATTGGCCGGGTTGCGACAGCACGATCTCCTTCACCTCGGCCACGCTGGCCATCCGGGTGGCCAGCAGATACGTGCCGCAGGCCTTGGCCAGTTCCTTGCGATTGTCCTCGGAGTTCATGCCCGAGTCGGCCACAAACAGCGCCCGGCCAAGATTCCAGCCGCGAAGATCGCCCTTGATCTTCTCCACCGTGCTCACGTCAGCGGTATTGCCTGGAAACACCCAGCTCCGCACCGGGATCCCCTCCCGGGTCACCGCCAAAGCCACCACCACTTGAGGCGCCCACATCCCCTCCTTGGCATGCCCGTACCGTCGGAGACCATCCGCCTCCTCGTCCTCATAGTCCACCGCAAACGAAGCGGTGGTGGTGTCGTAGAAGATCAAATCCACCGACAGATTAAACAGATTCGCCACCTGGAAGAACACCTGCTGTTCCACCTGCTCAACGGACTCGTGCAGTATATCCATCGCCTCGTACATCTGCCGGAGCTTGAGACCGTCACATTCCGGCAGGTAGACCGTCTCCAGCCACCGATCCCAGACGCCGAGCTTCGATTCCGGATGGCAGAGACGGTTGGCGACCAGGGCCAGCAGCGCCTTGTCGTAGGGAATCCGCTTGGTGTTTACCTCCCGGAACACCCTGCCCAGACCATAACGCTCCCACAACTCGGCAACCACCCGCACGGTCCCGTACTCCACGGTGCGAAGAATGCTGATATCCTCTGGCAGGCCGCCCAGGCTGTTGT
>CAIMMA010000543.1 GCA_903842475.1 uncultured bacterium | reverse complement strand
GAATTCGAGAAACGCCTCAAAGCGATCATCGACGAAGTGAAAGCAGCGCCGACCCCAACCATCCTCTTTATTGACGAAGCCCACACCCTGGTGGGCTCGGGAAACACCGCCGGCAGCGGCGATGGCGCCAACCTCCTCAAACCGGCCCTGGCCAGGGGAGAAATGCGCACCATCGCGGCCACCACCTGGAGCGAATATAAAAAATACTTTGAAAAGGACGCCGCCCTGGCCCGCCGTTTCCAGTTGGTCAAGCTGGACGAACCCTCTCTGGAAGAAACGGTGACCATTTTACGCGGCATAGTCCCCCATTATGAAAAATCGCATCAGGTGTATGTGCGCGACGACGCTGTGGTCCGCACGGCCGAACTGGCCGGCAGATATCTCACCGGCCGGCAGCTGCCGGATAAAGCCATTGATGTGCTGGATACCGCCTGTGCCCGCGTCCGGGTCAGCTTAGGGGCAAAACCCCCGATCCTCGAATCCCTGGAAGAAGAGGCCGCGGCAGTGCGCCGTCAACTGACGGCCCTGGAACGCGACCGCTGCCAGGGAATACCGCCGACCGGACACGACTCCGGCGCGGCCGGCTATGCCCTGCTGCAACAGCGCTTTGCCGACCTTTCCGACCGTATCCGTGCCATCGAAACGCAATGGAGCCGGGAACATGAGCTTGTGCACGCCCTCCTGCATCTGCGGTCCGGCGAGGACTCCGGCCAGGAAGAGGCCGGCGGGACCGACGCCGATGGTGCAGCGGCAGCCGCGCCCTCGGCGGACACGTTGACCGCCGCCCTGCGCGATGTTCAGGGCGACTCCCCCCTGGTCTTCCATGAAGTCAGCCCGGATCTGGTGACCGGCATCGTCGCGGAATGGACCGGCATCCCCGCGGGCAAACTCAACGGTGCGGGCACCGAGACCCTGACGACCTTATCCGAGCGGTTGCGCCGGCGCATCCGTGGCCAGGACCATGCCCTTGTTGCCATTGAACAATCGGTCATGGCCTCCCAGGCCGGCCTGGACAATCCGACCCGACCCACGGGCATTTTCCTGCTTGTGGGGCCTTCGGGCGTGGGCAAAACCGAAACGACCCTGGCGATTGCCGATGAACTCTTTGGCGGCGAACGTATGCTCGTGAGCATTAACATGTCGGAATTTCAGGAAAAGCACACCATCTCCCGATTGATCGGCTCACCGCCGGGCTATGTGGGCTACGGCGAAGGCGGTCGCCTGACCGAAGCGGTCCGCCGCCAGCCCTATTCGGTGGTCCTTTTCGACGAGGTGGAAAAGGCGCACCCGGATGTGCTCAACCTGTTTTACCAGATGTTCGACAAAGGCATCCTGGCTGACGGCGAAGGTCGTGAAGTCGACTTTCGCAACACCATGATTTTCATGACCTCCAACCTGGGAAGCGACATTGTCGCCGCCCTGTTTGAAGACGGCGAGGAACCCGACGCCGGCACGGTCCACGAGGCCATACGGCCGGTATTATCGCAGTTTTTCCGCCCGGCGCTTCTGGGGCGGATGTCTGTTATCCCTTTCCTGCCCATTCCCCGGGATATCCTCCAGGAACTCGCGGTGATGAAACTTGCCCAGGTGGGCGAACGTATGGAACGGCGTCACCACATGCAGTTGACCTGGACGGACGAGGTGGTGGCCAATATCGCCGCCAGCTGCACCGCCGTGGACACAGGGGCGCGTAACATCGACCACATCATCAACGCGAACCTGCTCCCGGCAATCGCCGCAAACATTTTAAACGCCCTTGCCGACGACGCCCGAGCGACCCATGGCCTGCACATCGACCTGAACACTGAGGCGGGAACCTTTTTATGTACAACGGCCCGGGGAGAGTAAACAGGATGGTGGCAGAAAACGCCCATCCCTGGCTGGCCAGGCTGCGCGCCCGTGCCGGCCTGGTCGATACCGTTTCCCGACTGGCCCGGGCCGTGGGTGAAGTTGCCGGTGCGCAGACCGTCGGCGTGTTCCTGCTGGATTACACAGGCCAGGATCTGCTGTTCTATGCCTCCTGGTCGGAAGAAGGCGGCGAGCAGCAGCAGCAACGGCAGGCCCTCCCCTTGAATATGCTGCACGACCCCCTGTGCTTCTCCCTGCAGAACGGCAAGCTTTACACGGCAACGGTGCAGGCAGGGTTGCCGCCCTACCCTTCGTTGGCCCTTTTGCCGGCCCGGGCCGTGGCGGTGCGCAGCGTCGTCGCCTCTCCCCTCCTTACCCGGGGCGACACCGGCATAGGCGGTATTCTTCTCGCCTACACCCGCAGCACCCCCGTATTGGATGCCGCAACCGGCATGCTCATCGACTTCGGCGCCCTGCTGCTGGATACGATCATCCGGCAGCAGAGGGATCATGCGCTCCTCAACTGCCTGCGTGAGGATATTGACCGCCTGGACACCCAGAAGCGAACCAGGGAAACAGCGGTGAGCACGCTGATTATCGGGGACAGCAGGGCAATCCGCCATGTCCGGGAAAAAATAGCCAAGGCCGCCCCGCACGACGTGCCTGTCCTGATCACCGGGGAAACAGGCACGGGCAAGGAACTGGCGGCTTCAGCCATCCACGCGGCAAGCCCGAGAACCGGTGCGCCGTTTGTCAAAATCAATTGCGGCGCCTTGCCCGCTCCTTTGCTGGAGAGCGAGCTGTTCGGCCACAAGAAGGGTTCGTTCAGCGGCGCGGCAAGCGACCATATCGGCCTGCTCCGCAGCGCCGCCGGCGGCACGGTGCTTCTGGACGAAATTGGGGAGATGCCCCTGGAGCTTCAGGTCAAGCTCCTGCGGGTCCTGCAGGATCACCACGTCCGGCCGGTGGGACATACCCGGTCCTACCCCGTGGACATCCGCATCCTCTCGGCGACCAATGCCGGGATAGAGCAGGCGATTGCCGCGGGCGCGTTCCGACGGGATCTGTATCACCGGTTGCGCGGTTTTCATATCCACATGCCCCCGTTGCGCGAACGGGTGGAGGACATTCCCGTATTAACCGCCTATTACCTGGAAAAAATCGCCGTGCGGTATAACCGGAAAAAAATAACCTGCGATCCCGAAACGATGCGGCGCTTTCTTTCCGATACCTACCCGGGCAATGTCCGGCAATTGTTTGCAGAGCTGGAACAGGCCGCCCTGGTGGCGGGCGAAAAGACGGATATCCTGACAGAGGAATTTTTTGCCCAGCGTCCCACAATGATCGACTGCACCAACAAAACCCTTAAGGAACACCTAACCTCTTATGAAGATCTGCTCATCGACTCCGTCGTTTCAAATTACCGCGGCAACATCACCAAGGCGGCCGAGGCCCTGGGCGTCCCTCGGACGACCCTCTCCACCAAGCTGCAAAAAAAGCAGCGGCACGAGCCTTTGCCTCCCCCTCGCCCCATCCCCCTTGCCCGTAACGATTCATCAAGACCGTAACAACTACACTTTGGAGCCTTGCCATGAACCTCATGCTTGAGATCGTCAGTCGACAAAAACATTCCGCCTCGTTTCCCATATCCCATGTCTTCGGTGAGGCCGGAGGATACATCGGCCGCTCCGAAGAATGCGAGTGGGCGCTCACTGATCGCGCCAGGAAGATATCGAGGAAACATGCCTTGATCACCTTTGAAAAAGGTTCCTTTTATCTTGAAGACCTCAGTTCAAACGGTGTCTTCCTGGCCCAGGATCAGAAATCCATTGGTAAGGACAAACCGCATCAGATCGAACATGGAGAAGTGTTTACCATTGGTGGCTACTTGATCATGGCCCGCGAGGAGGAG
>CAIMMA010000542.1 GCA_903842475.1 uncultured bacterium | reverse complement strand
CGAATTCCGCCGGCAGCGGTTCTGTGAGTTTCATGTTAGATATCCTTAATCTTAGTTTTGGTCTGGGTGGTTTCTTCGACAGCCTCCTGCCGATGGTGGGCACTGGTGCCTGGATTTCCATGGCAGCCATCGGCCTGAGGTGGGAAACGAGGGCCTGAAATTCGGGATTTCCCGGACCTCGATGTTGCGTGTCTCTAATTACCAGCACGGTCTTTGCCTGGTCCATAATCAAATGCCTGGCGCTGGGGGCATCCTCGGGATTCGCCCCCGTAGTCAGGGACCTGGTTCAAGACAACGAGGCGGTCAAGAGCCAGGAGACCACTGGACCTGTCGGGTTGGAACCAATACCGTATGGATCCACCCCGAACAGGGGGCACAGAGGCCTTCTAGCCGTGGGTGATTCACCGCATCTTGGCCAGCCGCTTCATGATGACGGCCTGGACATTGCTGGTGGCAAAGACACAGAGCTCGGCAGCTATCTCGTCCAAAGGCCTGGAGTCACCTGCAGCCTTCAATCGCGATGCCTGCTTGTTGATCTCGAGGGCCAGGAAATCGCCGGAGGACCTGACGAAAACCATGAGGGCGGTGCGGGCCCGTTTCTCGGCGGCATCCCGCTCATAGTACCACAGCTGCATGCGAAAAAGACTCATTTCCTCATGCTTGCCATCAGGGGTTATGCGGATGGCACCGGGGATCTCCTTCCCCTCCGAGTCATAATAGCAAGTTTCGTAATCACGGCCGGGCTGGACCGGGTAGGCCAGCCAGTATAGGCTTCCGGGACGGATGGCGTCCACTTTCCCTACGGCCGCAATAGGCTTGCACTGAACTCCCCAACCTTCTCCCGCACTGGTACTCAGTTCAGCACACGTGGGCAGCTTCGCTTCGTCGTAAACCGGCATTTCGATAGTTTTCATGGTATGATTCTCCTAAATGGTGTTGTCGAATTGTCCTTAAGCCCGGTGGCATACCTATGCTCCCAGGCTGGCTTTCCCATGGCCCCGACTGTTGAGGCCTTGGGCTTTTTGCAGTGCCTTCTGCATCGCCAGATGCCGGGCAGGCACAAACCCCGGTTCTGTTTCTTTCCATCCTGCTGCAACAGCGCATTGCGGCCTGTCGCCGGGCTTGGGGGCATTGACCCCCGCTGATTTGGCTGCCGCCGGGTTGACCGGCTGGCCTTTGCCTTCACTGTCTCTATCCGGGCATCGCTGCACGCCTGACGCCCACGGACGCCGCGCTGTCCCCGGTGAACCGACTTGCCGTGACCCGTGTGACCCATGTGACCCCATTTCCCTATAAACCCCCGGGGTCTTTTGGGCGTACCTGTATCTGGGGTTTCCGATTAGATTCTGTCATATCAATACCCTTTCATTATCTACGGGTCACAGGGGTCATAGGGGTCAAGGTCGTTGACATTCAAGCACTTGCGTGGTGACCCCATCACGACGGGTTGACCCGTGATGGGGTCACTAGCCAGTCCCCGCCAGGGGGGTGGGGGTGGTCAGTGGTCAGGGTTTACGGCCCCGAGCGAAGATCCTTAACCCTGCCGGAGGGCACCT
This sequence comes from uncultured bacterium, assembly GCA_903842475.1. Taxonomy (GTDB): domain Bacteria; phylum Desulfobacterota; class Desulfobulbia; order Desulfobulbales; family Desulfobulbaceae; genus Desulfobulbus. The sequence goes on along the minus strand of CAIMMA010000542.1, from coordinate 580 downwards.
GCGGTGGTGGCGGTGGAGGTGGGGGCGGCAACCGGCGTGGTGGTGGCGGCGTGTCGGCGGCGGATGGGGGTATGCCGGGCTTCACGGCGCAGGGCGCATCGGTCGGATGATCTTTCAACTTCCACATCCACCCTTTGCTGGTGTGAAACTTGGTCCATCCGGCCTTCCGCAGATGTTGCCCGATGACCTTGGCCCATTTCATCTGTCGATCCACATCGTCCGGAAAGCCTGCGGCTGTGCACAACTGTTTGAAAGTGTATTCCATCTTGTGATTTTCCGGTAAGCTCTGAATAGCCGGGTACCCTGAGACAGTCGGCTCTCTCTTCCGCTGGGTCATGTCCATGATCTGGTCCCTGATTGGATCCTCCGCAAGGTACTGGTCGTTACGACTTCCCTGCAGCTCATGTTCAACATCAGAAACTAGTTTTATCAGCTCGCCATTTTCGTACATGGCAACGGCTTCGCCCCAGAGGTTATTCCGCAACGAGGGCTCGATCTCGACTCGCCCGCCGGGATTTATCTCGACGGGGGCAAAGCGGCGGTTGCCCGTGGCGTCGTTAAGGATATCGCCCGTGTTGCT
>CAIMMA010000541.1 GCA_903842475.1 uncultured bacterium | reverse complement strand
GGGTTGGAGCGCCTGGTTTTCAAGACCGACGCCTCCCTGACCAGAGGCGGCTGCCTGCTCGAATCGCTGACCTGTTCGGTGGATGCGACCATCGAGACCCAGGTGGAAAGCATGAAGGATTTTCTCCGGGAACAACCTGATCTCCTGCCAACGCCCCTGGAAGAATAACCGCCTCCTTGCCGTCCTGCCACGGCCGGGATAAAAAACGGTACCGCAAACCTGCAACCCAGCCGCAACTCGGCGGAACAGGACGACAGGTGCCGCCCAGGGGGTTGTTTCCCGTCAGTACGCATTCATCCGCCAACCGATCCTCAACGAGCCGAGAGACCCCATGCCCAGTGCCGCCGATGTCATTGAAGCCTTTTCCCCCATCCGGGTCTACGGCAAGGTCCATCGCATTGTCGGCCTGGTCGTCGAAGGTTCCTGCCCCCGCTCCTCCATCGGCTCCCTCTGCGAGATCACCCCGCTCCAGGGCGGGGAGGTCATCCCCGCTGAGATTGTCGGCTATAATAACAACCGGGCCTTATTGATGCCTTTGGGCGAACTGCGCGGGCTCGGTCCCGGCAGTACGATCCGGGTCAAAAAAGAACAAGCCACCATCAACATCGGCGAATCGATGCTCGGCAGGGTCCTTGACGGCATGGCTCAGCCGCTGGACCAAGGGCCGCCCCTGTACCTTCCCCATGAAAAAGCCCTTTACTCCCTGCCTCCCGGCCCCATGGAACGGGAGCCGATCACCGAGCCGCTGGATCTCGGCATCCGGGCGATCAATGGCCTGCTGACCTGCGGCATCGGTCAGCGGATGGGGATCATGGCGGGGTCCGGCGTCGGTAAAAGTGTCCTGCTCGGCATGATGGCCAAATATGCCAAAGCCGATATCAATATCATTGCCCTGATCGGCGAACGCGGCCGGGAGGTCAAAGAATTTATCGAGCGCGACCTGGGGCCCGAGGGTTTGCGGCAATCGGTTATCATTGCCGTCACTTCGGATCAATCGCCGCTGTTGCGCATGCGGGGGGCTTTCGTCGCCACCGCCATCGCCGAATACTTCTCCCTGCAAGGCAAAAACGTGCTGTTGATGATGGATTCGGTCACCCGATTCGCCATGGCCATGCGGGAAATCGGCCTCTCGATCGGCGAGCCGCCCACCACCAAAGGCTACACGCCCAGCGTCTTTGCCACCCTGCCCAAGCTCCTGGAACGCGCCGGTAATTTCCAACACCAGGGATCGATCACCGGGCTGTACACCGTTCTGGTCGACGGCGACGACCTGACCGAACCGGTGGCCGACTCGGTCCGATCCATCCTGGACGGCCATATTGTCCTTTCCAGAAGCCTGGCCGCCAAAAATCATTATCCCGCCATTGATGTGATGATGTCAACCAGCCGGGTCATGCGCGACATCACCTCGGCGCGCCACCGTGAACTGGCCGGCAAGGCCCGCAGCGTCATGGCCGTGTATCGAGAGTCCGAAGACCTGATCAACATCGGTGCGTATGCCGCCGGCAGCAACAAAAAAATCGACTATGCCATTGGCCGCATCGAGGCCATCAACACCTTTCTCGCCCAGGAATTTGACGAATCCTCGAGCCTGGAAGAGACCATCGCCGTGATGGGCGATCTGGTCAGCGATCGACAGGCCTCCGATCGACGGCGTCCGGGTCGTAAAGGCTTTGACCGACGAAGAACCGACGATCTGACGGATGACAATTCATGAAACCCTTCTCGCTCCATGCTGTTCTCAAATACCGCCAGCAGCTTGAGGACCTGGCCAGACAGCGGCTGTATCAGGCGTTGGAGGTAGAGGCCCGCCTTCGGGAAGCACAGCTCAAAGTCGATGCGGAACTGGCCGAACTGTACCGCTGCCTGCAACGGGATCAAGAACAGGGCACCACCGTCGACCGACTGATTCTCTTTGATCACCGGATCGAACTGGTCAAAGAAGAAGCTGTCCGTCGACAAACCGAACTGGACAAACAAAAGGTGCAGGTCGAGAAAAAACGGCAACAACTGATCAAGACCAGTAAAGACAAAAAAATAATGGAAAAAATCCGCGAACAACAGAATGCCGCCTATGCAAAATATCTGGAGAAGAAGGAAGCCGGCATGCTCGATGAAATTGCGGTGCTCTCCCATGCCAGAAAACAGCTGCGTTAACACACCTTCACCTGCATAGACGCTAATGCCTACCGGAGGCTCTGCAATGACCCTGAAAATTCTCCCCGTTGTCCCCATTGTTTTGGTCCTGCTCGGCGGCAGCCTGACCTTTGCCGCGGACAAAGCCGCCGACAAGACCGCTGGCGGCCCTGCCAAAACTTCTCAAGAAACACAATACGGCTCGGTGGAAGAGCGGCGGATCATGGAATCGCTCCAGGGAGCAAGCAGTTCTCCCTTTGCCAGGGAAAGCGAAGAACTGGAGAACAAGAAAAAGGAACTAAAGAGATTGGAAAGTGAGGTCGATAAGAAAATTGACCAGCTTAACCAGCTTCGTTTGGGTATCGAAAAGCAGCAGGCTGAAAAAAAAGCTGCGGAAACCAATCGGGCGCAGGAGCTGGCCAAGGTATATGAAAAGATGAGCGCGGAAAAAGCCGCGTCGATTCTCGGCACCATCGATCAGGAACTGGCGATAGCCATCCTGGCTAAAATGAAAACCAAATCCGCCGCCAAGATTCTCAACAGCATGGAGCGGGAAAAAGCGGCGAAACTGACCACCGAATTTTCAATCCAGGACCGGTAACTTATGCAATTTTCCCCCACCGTAGCTGTTGACCTGATGTCCACCGCAAAACCGGACAACACGTCAGCCGGCAAGACCGGACAAGAGAGCGCCTTTGCCGGCCAGCTGGCCATCGCCGCTCAAGGAAAGACCGCAAGCACGCGGCAGCCGGAAACAGGGGACACTCCGAAAAAAATCGCAAAGACCACTGAAAAAACGCTGCCTTCCGCTGCTGAAGAAACCGCTCCGCAAACTGCGGCGCCGGGCGGACCCACCGACAGCAGCCCTGCCCAAACTGCAACCCAGCCCGTTGCCCCCGAGGCTCCTGAAAAAAGCGAGGCCGCTGCTGACCTGACCGCCGGCACGACCATCAACGGCTCGGCGGGCGCAGCCACTGCGGCTATCGTTCCGGTGCCGCAGGCCAGCTTTGATGTTTCGAACCTGGTCGAGCAGCGGCGTGCGTCGGTGGCCGATCAATCCGATGCCATCGTTTCCCGGATGCTGAGTGCCATTACTTCCGCTGCCGCCGAAACAACGGCGCCGGCGACAGCAAACACCGGGACAACGGCAGCGACATTCGCGACGCTCCTGGCCGGGCAAGCGGCAGCGCCCACCAACCCGGCACCGGTCCAGGCCGCTGGTATGGGCGAAACCCAGACCCTGGCTGCAGCGGTAAACCTGTCTGCAACTAGCGGACTCATCCCCACTGGCGAAACAACGGCAGTCGTGGCTGCAACCGCGCCGCCCCTGGCCGGGCAAGCGGCGGCGCCCACCAACCCGGCACCGGTCCAGGCTGCTAGTCTTGGCGAAAAACAGACCCTGGCTGCAGCGGCCAACCTGCCTGCGATTGGCAAACTCATCCCCACTGGCGACGCCCCCGTGCAATCCCCGGCAACCGTGTCATTTTCTGCCGAGGCGACCCGGAACAGCGGAACCGCTCCGCTGGCCCAAGCGATGGGCACCGCGCCCGCACCCTCTGCGCCGGTCGAGCCGGAAGCTCCCCAGAACCTCGCCCAACAAAATGCCGCCCAGGAAAACAACCAACAGGTCGTGCAGAACAAGTACGGCCAGATCATCACCATCCATCAGCTCAGCGATCCCGAAGGGACGGCCG
>CAIMMA010000540.1 GCA_903842475.1 uncultured bacterium | reverse complement strand
GCTGAACACCGCTGACCGGCCGGATCCCGCCTAATGGCCTGGCCCCGCAGTGACCGGCAGCCATCCTTCAATGCCGTACCCGCGCAGGATTGGCGATGCGAATTCCGGAAACCGGAAACCGGACCGTATACGAAAAAAAAATTCAGATCATGGTAAAACCGCTGGAGTTACCGTATAATTACCCAAACCAATCAGAGGGCGACCGGCGGACGCTCGATGGGCAACTGCAATCTGGCCCGGGATCAATGCCGGATATGCCGTTCGCGGACGGCATGCTCGATACGATTGCCGCAACCGGCCTGGAAACCGGGTTGCACACGCATCCTGAATGCCCTGGAGAGCAAAGATTTCCGGTTGTACCACCATCCAACGCCGTCACTCCATCGATCCCTCTACCCAAGGATAGCCTCGCCATGGAGAGCCAACCCGCACAGATTCTGGTGATCGACGACATCCCGGCCAACCTGATCCTGCTCGCCGATATCCTCACCGCCCAAGGCTACAAAGTACGCCCCGCCTCTGATGTGCAGTTAGCGCTACGGTCGGTGGCGGTCGAACAGCCGGATCTGATCCTGCTCGATGTTAAAATGCCCGGCATGGACGGCTATGAGGTCTGCCGCCTCTTAAAGGCCGACCCGAAGCATCGCGAAATCCCGGTGATCTTCATCAGCGCCCTGAATGAGACCGCCGACAAGATCAAGGGGTTTGAAGCCGGGGCCCTTGATTACATCACCAAGCCCTTCGAACCGACCGAAGTGCTGGCCCGGGTGCAGACCCATCTACGCCTGCGCATGTTGCAGCTCCATATGGAGGAGCTCGTCCGGCAACGTACCCAGGAGTTGGTCGGCACCAACGCCGATCTCATCACCGAAATCGAAGAGCATGCCCAGACCGAGGAAAAACTGCGGCAAACCAACCGCTCGCTGACCATGCTCAGCGCCTGTAATCAGGCCCTGATTCATGCCGAAGACGAGCATTCCCTGCTTCAGAAGATCTGTACCATTATCCGGGAAATCGGCGGCTACGCCATGGCATGCATCGGCTTTGCCGGCCAGGATGAGGAAAAAACCATCCATATGGTGGCCTATTCCGGATGCACAGGGGTCTGCCTTCGGGAAAATCTGCCATTATCCTGGGGAGAGACCGCCGCCGGCCGCAATCCGATGGGCACCGCCATCCGCACCGGGAAACCGGTCATCTGTGCCGACCTGACCAATGATGCCGGATTCAACATCTGGTGTCCCGACGCCGCGGACAAAAACTGCCGTTTTGTACTTGCCCTCCCCTTGTTCGCGGATCTTCAAGTGCTGGGGGCGATGTGCATAGTATCTGAAGAAGCGGGAGACCGCGGTCCTGAAGAAACCCAGCTGCTGCTTGAACTGGCCGCTGATCTGGCGTATGGCATCAAGGCCCTGCGTGTCAATGAAAAACGTCTGCAAACCGCCGGCGAACTTGCCCATAAAAAGGCACGCCTGCAAAGCATTATCCGCTCCTCGCCCACTGGGATTGCCATCATCGCCGACCGGGTGTTTATCGAAGTCAATAAAAGGCTTTGCGACATGCTTGGCTATGAGGAGCATGAACTCGTCGGTCAAAACACCCTGCACATTTATCAAGATGCTGAGGAATTCAAACAGGTCGGCCGCATGGTGGTCACCGAACTGGGCCAGAAGGACACCGCCAGCATCGAAACCCGCTTCCGCTGCAAGGACGGCCGGATGATCGATGTACTGCTTAACTGGACGCGCATCACCCCGGTTGCCGACGACGGCGCCGACGGGTCACTCCTCGCAGGAGACCCTGGCAAGCGTCAAGGGGACATCAAGGAGTTAAACTTCACCATCCTCGATATCAGCGAACGTAAACGGATGGAACGGGCCCTGCGAGATTCCGAAGTCCGTTATCGTACTATCTTTGACAACACCGGGACCGCAATGCTCATTATTGAGGAAGACACGCGCATCGTCCTGGCCAATGCTGAATTCGCAGGCCTTGTCGGGGTATCCCGGGAGGAACTCGAAGGGAAAGCATCCTGGACGAGGTTTGTCGCCCCGGAGAGTCTTGAGCAGATGCAGACGTACCACCGGATGCGTCGAGTGAATCCCGCAGGAGCGCCCAAAGGGTATGAAGCCCGATTGAAAAACGTTCTGGGCCAACTGGTCGAGGTGTTCATCACCGTGGTGATGATTCCGGGAACAACCCGGAGTGTCGCCTCGATCATCGATATCACCGAGCAAAAAAGACTTGAAACCAAAACCCGCCAAAGCCAGAAGATGGAGGCCATCGGCGTCCTTGCCGGCGGCATCGCGCACGATTTTAACAATATCCTCGGCGCGATCATGGGATATACCGAATTAGCGCTCACCAAAAACACGCTGGACAGCAATGTCCGCCGGTATCTTGAGCGAACCTATCAGGCCGGAGAGCGGGCTAAAGATCTGGTGCAGCAGATCCTGACCTTCAGCCGCCAGACCGAGCAGGAGCTCAAACCCGTGCCGGTTTCCCTGATCGCCAAGGAAGTCCTTAAACTGCTGCGCTCCACCTTGCCGGCAACCATCGAGATTCAGCAGGATATTTCCCCCTCGTTCCAAAGTGACATCGTGCTGGCCGACCCGACCCAGATTCATCAGGTGCTGCTCAATCTCTGCACCAACGCGGCCCATGCCATGCGGGCCAACGGCGGGGTGTTAAGCGTGAAGGTGGCGGAGATACAAACCAGCGCCACCATGCTCCAGGACCTCCCCGACCTGCAATCCGCACCTTACGTCATGCTGTCGGTCAGCGACACCGGCCACGGGATGGACAAGGCGACCATCGAACGCATTTTCGAACCCTATTTCACCACCAAGGTGCAGGGCGAAGGCACCGGCTTGGGGCTTTCAGTGGTCATCGGGATCGTTAAAAAATTTAAGGGCGCGATCACCGTGGACAGCGAACTGGATCAGGGAACTATTTTCCGCGTGTATCTGCCGCGATTGCAGACACAACTCCAGGAACCGGTTGCCGACCAACAAGCGCTTCCCCTCGGTAACGAACACATCCTGTTTGTCGACGATGAACCCATTTTGGCGGAACTGGGACGGGAAGTCCTGGAAAGCCTGGGGTACCGAGTCACCGCCATCACTTCCAGCCTCCAGGCCCTGGAAGCCTTTCAACAAACCCCGGAGATGTTCGACCTGCTCTTCACCGATATGACCATGCCCAAAATGACCGGAATCGAACTGACGCGTCAATGCAAGAAAATCCGTCCCCATCTTCCTGTGCTTCTCGGTTCCGGGCATAGCGAACTGATCGACGAGCAGACCGTCACCGAGGCGGGAATCGCCCATTTTCTCGTAAAACCCTATAGCATCGACCAGATAGCGCACACGCTCCGACAAATTTTCGATCAAACATAGCCGCTCCCCACCCCACCCCGCAGCAGCCGGATTTAAAAGGTCACCACCTCGGCACCGCCAAGTAAGCCGCCAAGCTCTTTTTTCCAGCCATCGCCCCCCAGAGACTCGGCCAGCAGGACAGCCAGATGCCGGGGCTCGATGCCAAGGTCGCGGTTGCGGCCCAGGCCGGAGAGACAAGAGGGGCAGTTGGTGACCATGGTCTGTGGGCCGTGCTGGCCGCCGGCATGTCCCTGGAGGTTGTCACGCTTGCGCTGCAGCATGGCGCAGGCGATATCGGGCCGCGACAGGGCCAGGGTTCCGGCCTCGGAACAACAGCCGCCGATCGAGACCACCTGACCGCCGATCCGGCGCGCCATCAGCTGGCCTTCTCCCTGGAGCGAATCGTGGCAGGGGGCGTGATAGAGCAAACGCCGCGCTGGGTCCTGGACAAACCGTTCCGGCGCATTTTCCAGCACAAAGTAGGAGATATCGGCCAAGGTGCAGCCGAACAGGGCCTCGGCTCCCAACTCGTGCAAGGCCTCTCGACAGGTGCCGCAACTGACGATCAGACCATCGAAGCTGATGTAGCCGAGCATCTCCCGAATCTGACTGAGGATGATCGTATCCCGCAGGGTGACATCGCTGTGCATCTTGGTTTTAGCATTGGCCCGAGCGGGAAAACCGCAGCAGAGATGGGGCGGCGGCAGCACCACCCGCACCCCGGTCTTGAGCAGGGCATAGATGGAGGCCATGGCTATTTCGCCATACAGCCGCTCCGAACCGCAGCCGGGGAAATAGAAGACGGTCTTCCGGATCGCCTCGGGCGGATTGAGCAGCAGGGCCTCGTTCAAAGAATGCTTGGGTAGCACCGCCTGCAGGGTCTGCTTGCCCGGCTGCATCATCGGCGACTGGAGCATGCGCACCCATCGCCATTTTTTAGCGGTCACGGCTTCAGGCGCCGTGCGCATCATCTCCGCGCCCAACCGCTGCATCCTGGCGCCCCACTCCACCACGGTCTTACGGAACAGCAGGTTATAGACCCGGTTGCGCGTCTTCAGATAATGGAGGGAGAGCCGGGTAGGCAGGGGCGAGTGTTTATAGCCGCGCTCGCTGAGAATCTCTCGCTCCAGAATCGAGACCTGGGCGGTGTCGATATCCACCGGGCAGGGTTTAAGGCATTTACCGCACAGCGTACAGTGGTCGGCGATTTCCTCCAGATTTTTCAGCTGGTTAAACCGCGGAAAATGGGAGCGCTGCATGTCATAGAGCAGGGCTTCGATCAGGGAACCGATGGCCAGGTTCTTATTGCGCGGATGAAAGAAAATGGTGCTGCCGGGATAGAACACGCAGCAGTCGGCCTTGCACTTGCCGCAGCGGATGCATTTCGAGATTTTCGAGGCCAGGGTTTCCAGGCTCCCGTGCTGCAGAATTCTAGCCTCGAGCTCGAGCAAGTTGAAGGAAGGGGTGAACACCTTGTCGATGATATCCGGGTCGACCAGCTTGCCCGGATTCATCAATCCTTGGGGATCCACCTGGCGACGATAGAGGTTCAGTTCGTCAACCAGCCGCGAATCGAGAAACTTCATTTTGGTAATGCCGATGCCGTGCTCGCCGCTGACCACGCCGCCCAGGGCCACCGCCTTGGCCATGATGTCGTCGGCGGTTTGGGCGGCCCGCTGCATCATGGCCCGGTCGTTGGAAAATACCGGGATATTGACGTGGACGTTGCCATCGCCGGCATGCATGTGGGTGGCGATGATGATCCGCCGCTGGCGCACCGCTTCAAAAATTCGGCGGATATTGGCGCTGATCCGGGTGTAACCGCGAAACAGCTCGAGCAAGTCGCTTTCCAGCTGCTTGAGTGCAACCTCGTTACGGGTCACCTCTTTGCTCCTCAGGGCCAGTTGGGCCAGGGTGTTTTGGCAGAGTTCATCGGCCTTGGGGATCTTGGCCTCGAGCCAGTCGGGATCCTCGATCGGCTCGGCGGTCGCAAGGTAGACCATGATCTCGTGGACGATGGTTTCCTCGTTATAGATATCCTCGGCCAGATTGGTATGATCCACGAACCGGGCGAATTCGGCCAGCGCCGGCAAGGGGAGCACGATATCCTCATTGAGCTTGAACGCGTTGGTGCGGGCGGCGATGGCCCCCAACCGTTTGCGGTCTCTCCAGAAACGGCTGGCTTCGTCGGCGTCGCTGGCAATGAAGAGTTCGGTGTTGCGGTAACGGCCAAGCAGCTGCTGCAGCTGCTCCTTGCCCCGGAGAATCTGCGGGGTGGTATGGGCGACCATGTCGATCAGCAGAACCGCTTTGGGCGGTTCGCTGCGCGCCGCTTTAAATTTATAATTGATGGCCCGGATATACTCCTCGTCGAAGTGCTCGAGCGCCATCAGGGCCTCTTCGCCGCGATTGACGAATTGTTCCGAGATTTCGACGATCACCCGGCTGGCCTCATCCATATCCTCGCCGAAAAATTCAAGACAGAAGGTCAGCTTTTTCTCATAGGCCCGGTAAAGGATGAATTCCGCCGAGGTGATCACCCCGTCGGTCCCTTCTTTCTGCACCCCGGGCAGGCCGCCCAGCGCCTTATTGGTGATATCCTTCCACAATCCCTTCTTGCGAATCTCGTCGCCCCGCAGTTCAATTCGACGCAGCAAGGCGTTCCGGGAGTCAAAGACCTCATAGACGACCTGATCGTCGGGCAGAATC
>CAIMMA010000539.1 GCA_903842475.1 uncultured bacterium | reverse complement strand
GCTGCATCTTGAGAAGACCGGTATAGTACCGGGCAATTACGCGCTTGATGCGCTCCCGGGTTTCCCGGTTGGTGTTCTCACTGAAAAGCAGCTGCACCTCCCCGTCCTTGTTCAGGGAGGCGACAGCGCCCTTGGAGTGCAGCCAGTGGAGGGGATCGAACATCGTGGGCATGGTCGGTGAGTATAAATCTCTGCGCTTGAGCGCAACCGGCGTCTCTGCTACCCCGTCGCCATGCTCAAGACGCTGAAAAACGAAAAGCCCTGGGCGATCCTGAAAGTCTCCCGACGGCAGTACGAAACAAAAAGGCCCTGGGTAGCGGCCAACATGGGGTCAAACCCAACAAAGGCACCAAAAGTTCCACAGGTTCACGCGTGATCCCTGATGCGTATGATGGTCTGCCTGCTGGTGCGAAATTCCCTTGCGATAGCTGAGACAGCCTGTCCGTTCTCAATTCTTTTACGAACCGCTTCCTGCTGATCCGGTGACAAGGCCGGGGGCCTCCCGAGGGATTTCCCTTGCGCTTTGGCCCGAGCGAGCCCTGCTTGCGTGCGTTCGATCAGTAAGTCACGCTCAAACTGGGCGACGACATTGATGACACCCATGGTCATCTTTCCAGCGGAACTGGTGAGGTCCACGCCGCCGAGGGCGAGGCAGTGCATCCTGATGCCCATAGCCTCCAGCTTGGCGACGGTGCTGCTGACGTCAATGGCGTCGCGACCCAGCCGGTCGAGCTTGGTGACGACGAGCACATCACCAGGTTCCATCTTCTCGAGAAGCCTGGAGAAGCCTTTGCGCTGGGCAATGGCGACGGAGCCAGAAACCGTTTCGGCAATGATGCGATGGGGCACCACCGCAAAACCTGCCGCTTCGACCTCTCGGATCTGGTTTTCCGGGTTCTGCTCGATGGTGGAGACGCGTGCGTAAACGAAAGTTCTGGACATGATGACATCTGGTACCGAAAATGGTGTCCGTAAGTACAGCCCTGTCCAATACAGGATCGGGCTATTTTAGGGACATGATTTCAAGCTGTGTCCGAAAAGGACCCCTTTCGGGCAGCCAAGCAAAGGATGTTTCATGCCCAGGATGCGAATCCTGACAGCCTCTGAGCAAGAGGCCTTCGACACACCGCCTTTGTTCGACCATCGTGAACGCAAGCGATTTTTCGCGTTCTCCACTGCGCTGCGGGACAGTGCCCTCACACTCCGCACGCCAAGTAGTCAAATCGGCTTCCTTGTCATGTGCGGCTACTTCAAGGCAACAAAGAAGTTTTTTCTTCCCAGTGGCTTTCACGAACGCGATATTGCAGCCGCTGTCAGGGTGTTGGGATGGCAACGAGCTGATTTTAACTGCGATACGTACGCCAAGGCAACTCGATTCCGGCATCAGCGGCTCATTTTGGACTTCTATGGAGTGGCGCCATTTGATAAAAAAGCGACGGCAACGTTGGCCATTGAAATCGCCACCATGGCGCGCATGCACCTGAAGCCAAGGCTGATCTTTGACCGCTGCGTTGACTTCCTCATGCAGAAGCGAATGCAAATCCCGACCTCGCGCTCTTTGACGGATATGATCCGCTCCGGAATCCAAGAGCGCAAATCCGAGCTCGTGACGCTTATTGATACGCATCTCACCGATGCCGTGCGAGGTCTTTTGGACGATCTGTTCACTACACCGGCTGCTCACAACAGGTACCGGCTGACGCTGCTCAAGTCGCTCAATCAGTCGACGAAGCCATCACGAATCAAGGAGAGCATTGCGGATTATCATACAATTTCGGCGCTGCACGCCAAACTTGAGAGTGTACTGTCCATTCTCGGCCTTGGCCCTGCTGGTGTTCGCTATTATGCAGGCAGTGTGCTGAAGTCCGAAATCTTTCAAATGCGGCGTCGCGAAGCCAGTGACCGCTACGTCCACGCTGCCGCCTTTATTACCCACCAGTTCTACCGAATACAAGATCACATGGTAGACATTCTGCTCAGTGTGATGGCGTCGTTCCAGACATCCGTATCGCGTGCCCATAACGAGGAGATTCTCGAACAACGGGAGGAGCAGCAAAACGTTCTGAAGACTGCTGTGGACGATTTGGACCGCTCCATTTTTAACATAATCCGCCGCATACGGGAGCTCACGGAAAGCAATGCGTTGTCTGATTCGCAGAAGGTGGTACAGATCAAGGCCGCACTCAACCAAGGGCAGCCCGACGCATTGGAGCAACTTAAAGCCAAAATGGAACTGTCTGGAAAAGAGCATAGCTGGCACGAAGTGCTGGAACGGCATTCCGTACGGCTGCAAAACCGCGTGAGCTCAATCCTCAAGGTCCTAAATTTCGAGCCAACACCACGAGTCCATCATCTGATGGCGGCCATCGAGCACTTCAAAACCCGTGACGGAGCCATTGGTGAGCGAGCGCCCATAGAATTTCTGAGCGCAGAGGAACAGGCTGCCCTTCAGCGACCAGAGGGCGCGTTTCGCCCCTCGCTCTACAAGGTGTTTTTATTCCAGCATATCACCGGGGCTATCAAAGCGGGCGACCTCAACCTTGCCCATTCCTACAAATACCGGCCCATGGATGCGTATCTCATCGCCCCCCAACGCTGGAGAGAGGAGCGATCACACCTGCTGGAGCGGGCAGGGCTGGCGGAGTTTGCTGACCCGGAACCGGTTCTAAAAACCCTGAACGTGGCGCTCACCACGCAGTATCAAACAACGAACGCCAATGCGGAAATCAATCCCAACCTCACATTCCGAAAGGACGGCACATTCCATATCACCACCCCCGCCCTCGACGTTAGCGAGACGGATTCTCCCTGGGAGCTATTTCCACAACGGCACGATGTGCCGCTGGCGCAGGTGCTGGAGACCATCCACAACCATTGCGGCATGCTCGCTGCATTTGCGCATTGGCAACAAACCCACTCCCGACAAACGCCCTCCCGCCCGGCGCTGCTGGCCGGGTTTATGGGATTGGGTTGCGGCATCGGCGTACGAAAGATGGCGCGGATATCCTCGCAGGTGACCGAGAGCGAGTTGGAACATGCCGTCAACTGGCGTTTCTCCCTCGACAATATCCGCGCCGCCAACGAAAGCGTGCTACAAGCGATGGACAAAATGGACCTGCCCAATGTCTACCGCCGTGAGCACAAAAGACTCCACACGGCCAGCGATGGCCAGAAATTCGAAGTGCGCGGGGACTCATTGCATGCCAGCCGCTCATTCAAATATTTCGGCCAGGGGCAAGGCGTGAGCGCCTACACCTTTGTGGATGAGCGGAACCTCCTCTGGCACTCGCTGGTGATTAGCGCCGCTAACCGCGAAAGTGCCTTCATCATCGATGGGCTCATGCACAATGATGTCGTTAAAAGTGACATCCACTCCACCGACACACATGGCTACACAGAGGCAATTTTTGGCCTCACGCACCTGCTCGGCTTCTCGTTTGCGCCCCGTATCAAGGGCATCGGCAAGCAGACCCGCTACATTTTCAAGCCCAAAAACCAAGCGGGTAAAGACTGGAAAATCAAGCCTGACAAAACCATCAATGAAACAGTGCTCCGCGACAACTGGGATGATCTGCTGCGTCTGGTGGCGACTATCAAACTAAAGGAAAGCACGGCCTCGGATATTTTTCGCCGACTCAACTCGTATTCCCGCCAACACGCGCTCTACCAGACCCTCAAGGCCTTTGGCCAGATCATCAAGTCCTTGTTTATCCTGCGCTACGTCAATGATGTCACACTCCGGCAAGCCATCGAAAAGCAGCTCAATAAAGTTGAACTCGCTAACCGCTTCACCCGCGCCGTGGCCGTGGGCAACCCCCGCGGATTTACGCAGGTCGAGAAAGAGGAGCAAGAAATCGCCGAAGCCTGCAACCGGCTGATCAAGAATAGCATTATCTGCTGGAATTATCTCTATCTCAGCCGACAACTTGAGAAAGCGACCGACCCGGAGGCCAACGAAGCGCTCCGCAAAACCATTGCCAAACAATCGCCCATGGCCTGGGCGCATATCAACATGCTCGGCGAGTACGATTTCTCAGAAGAAAAGCTCAAGGACTCTCTTGGCATTCTCCCCTTGAAATCGGCAGCATAGCCCCCCCCTAAATTCGGGAGATCAAGATCGGCGAAAAATACATTTATATCAAACTATTACGAAATTTTCTGTGAAGCTCTTGGTACTTTTGTTGGGAGGCACCCCACAGCGCTCAAGCTCTCCGGGTTGCCGCCGGGCATGACGCTTGGGAACTTCGACTTCAGTTTCCAGCCGAGCATCGAGCGCAGCCGGATCGAGACACTCTCCACTTGC
>CAIMMA010000538.1 GCA_903842475.1 uncultured bacterium | reverse complement strand
GGAGATGGCCAACACGCTCCGCGCCGACCCGGTCATCAACCGGAAATACCAGATCTGGAATTTCTTCTACGACAGCGGCAAACGGATCGGCATTTCCGCCCAAGAACTGCGAGAGGTTTTGAGCGCCCAGGTGCATAAGGTGGATCCGGAGGGCACCAATCCCGCGTTGCACCAAATGGTCGTCATCGGCCACAGCCAGGGCGGGCTGCTCACCAAACTGACCGCCACCGATACCGGCGAGGCCTTTGTGCGGTTGACTACCGGTAAATCGCTGGCGGAGCTCAAACTCTCGGATGAAGATCGGCAACGCCTCCAAAAAGAGGCATTTTTTACACCACTGCCCTTTGTCAAACGGGTGATCTTCATCTCAACCCCCCACCGGGGCAGCTATTTATCCACGAACTGGGTCCGCACCCTGGTCCTCAAGATGATCACCCTCCCCCGGGGGGTCATCCAATCGACCACCAACTTGATAAAAACCGTCGGCAACCTGGGCCTCTCCGAGGCAAAGGCCAATCAGTTCATCGCCACGACCAGCCTCGATGCCATGTCCCCGGACAATCCAACCATCAGAACCTTGGCGGATATTCCCCTGGCCCCCGGGATCAAAGGCCATTCCATCGTCGCCATCGACGGCGATGAACAGCCGCCCGCAGGTGAGGACGGCGTGGTTACCTATACCAGTGCGCATGTGGACTATGTGGAGTCCGAGTTTCTGGTGCGATCCGGCCACTCCAGCCAGGGCAACCCGCTGGTGATTGAAGAAGTTCGGCGCATTCTCCTGGCCCATCTCCGGAAACCCCAGCCGGTTTCCGGGCAATCGCCTTGATTGGCATGGCCGAGCCAACCCTTTTCATCGATTTCCAGCCTGGTCTTCCTGGACCCGGGTGCTGAGGAAACCAATACTTTGAAAATTTCCGTGCAGCCCCTTCGCTTGCTTGTCCACCTCGCCCTGCTGGCAGCCTTCCTCTTGGCGCCATGGCGGCTGGGTTGGACCGCCGAGGTTGCCAATACACCCTCCCTTGCCACGTTGCTTGTTTCCCCTGAGGGGCTCAAAGCCAAGGTCAAGGAAATCGAACAATCCTCCGACCTGGAGGAAAATACCAGAAAACAGCTGCTCGAACTCTACCGCAAAAGCCTTGAAAACCTGGAGACCGCCGCCTCCCATGAGGCCCAGGCTCACAAGTATGTCCAGGCCATCGAGACCGCGCCGGCCGAATCCACAACACTCCGTGCGGGAAAAGACCAGCTGGCAGCGCAACCCAAGACGCCGGAACCAGACGACGACCCTGCCGACAAGCTGCCGCTCAAGGAGCTCGAGCAGCAGCTGCTCCTGGCCAGAGCCAATTACACCGCCGCCGAGGCCGAAGGCGCGGCGCTGACCCGTCAACTCGCCGCCCAGAACGAACGACCGGTCAAGGCTAATCAACGTCTTGCGGAACTCAAGGAAAGCGAGGGCGACTTCGCCGCAGCCCTGAAGGTATCCGCACCGGCAAACGAAAACCCGCAAATAACCGAAGCCCGGCGTTGGCAGCAGCAGACCCAGCTGCAGGCCTTGCTCAGCGAAGCCCGCATGCTCAACCAGGAACTGGTGAGCATGCCCGTGCTGGCGGAACTGGCCAGCGCCCAGCAAGATGCCGCGGCTGCACGTTTGGAGGAAGCGCGGTCCCAGATGCTTCGCCTGGAGGCCAAGGTCAACCGTAAACGGCAGGAAGAAGCGAGTCTGAGCAAGGACCAGGCCCAAGAAGCCATGCGCCAGGTGGCGGACAGCCCTCCGGTCCTCCAGCAGGCGGCGACGGTGAACACCATTTTAGGTGACGAGCTGCAAAAGGTCACCACTGCCCTGGAACAAATGACCTCGGAAAAGGAAGCCCTCGATAAGGACGTAAAAAAAATCGTGGAAAACTTCCGAAACACCAAACAGAAGATTGAACTCGCCGGCCTGAGCCAGGCCATCGGCCTGCTCCTCTATGAACAGCGGCGGTCGCTTCCCAACAGACGGCTCCTGCTCCAAAAGACGGCCCAAAATGATACGGTCATTGCCGAAACCGGTTTGCTCCAGGTGCAGCACCGGGAAGAACGCCAGCAGCTTGCCGATCTGGACGGGTATGCGGCGGAACTGGTCGTCGGCACGCCTCCGGAGGTGGTGACCAGGATTGCCCCCGAACTCAAAAACCTGCTCACCAGTCGGCGGGATCTTCTCGATAAAATCATCGCCTCCAATCAAACCTATCTCACCATGCTTGCCGAACTCGAAATTCTTCGGCAGCAGCTCCTCAAAGAAGCGGGGGCCTTTGACAGCTTCCTGGCGGAACGGCTGCTCTGGCTGCGCGGCACCCCGTTTATGCGCCTCAAAGATTTGACCAACCTGCCGCATGAAGCAGCGATAATCTTCGCTCCCGGCCCTTGGCTGGCCACCGGCAAACTGATCACCACCCGGATAGCCACCTCGCCGATCTTCCTGCTGGCGGCCTTACTGACCATCGTTTTGGTCTGGCGCAAACGCTCGCTGCAGACCGCCCTGGAAACATCCGTCCGCCAGGCCTCCAATCCGGCCACGTACAACTTTACCCTGCCGCTGCAGGCTTTGGG
>CAIMMA010000537.1 GCA_903842475.1 uncultured bacterium | reverse complement strand
GAGCACCGGATGTTGCGTTCCCTGCACCCCGGGGTGGATTGCATCGCCCAACTGGCGGCTGACCTGTGGCCGTTGTCCTGTTCGCCGATCCACCTCAAAAAAAGCCTGATGAACCTGGTGACCAACGCGACCGAAGCCATTGAGCGGACGGGAAGGATAACCATCCGCACCAGCAACGCCGACCTGGATTCGGCAACCGCCCTCACGGCAGGGATTGCAGCGGGAAAATACGTCATTATGGAGGTTGCAGATTCGGGGAGCGGGATCGCGGCAACGGACCTCGACCACATCTTTGAGCCGTTCTATACCAAGAAAGTGATGGGCCGGAGCGGCACCGGACTGGGACTGGCGGTGGTCTGGAACACCATCCAGGATCACAGGGGCGGGATTACGGTCACCAGCAGCACCCAGGGGACCGTGTTTACCCTCTATTTTCCGGCAAGCGACAAGGAGGTACCGCCCCCTGAGGCCACCGATGCCACCCCCTGCCCGGGAGCCGGAGAAACGATCCTGGTGGTGGACGACGAACCCCATTTACGCGACATTGCCCGCCAGATGCTCGTTGCGCTGGGCTACGAAGTGGTCACCGCCGCCTCGGGAGAACAGGCTGTGGACTATCTCAAAACCCACCGGGTGGATCTCGTTCTCCTCGACATGCTCATGGCTCCCGGGATCAACGGGCGCCAGACCTTTGAGCAGATCATCGCGCTCCACCCCGGCCAGAAGGCCCTGATCGCCAGCGGTTTCTCCAGGGATGAAGAGGTGCAGCGGGCGCTCCGGCTGGGCGTCTCCGGATATCTGCAGAAACCCTACACGCTCAACAGCCTGGGGCAAGTGCTGTATACTATTTTCCATCCGCACCCCTGACCCCGACCACCCGCAAAGGGGACGACCCGGGCCAGCAAAAACCTTAGCCGCCGATGCGCGACATCCGGCCGTGGCAGTCGCTGCCGGTGCGCCGCATCCGCTCCTCCAGTTGATGCCCCTGGGGCTTGTTGCGAATGGCGGCCAGCAGGGCTTCGCGGATCAAAGCATCCGGCCCCTGCTGCCTGAGCACGGCCCGCAGATCGATCTCCTCGTCGTGGAGCAGGCAGGAACGCAACGCTCCGGCCGAGGTCAACCGCAGCCGGTTGCAGCGATCGCAGAAGTGGTGACTTAAGGGGCTGATGAAGCCGAGCGAGCCAGCCGCATCGGCGCCGAGCCGAAACACCTGGGCCGGACCGTCGTGTCGACCTTTCTGCAGGGGGATGAGTTCGCCCAAGGTGCTGATCCGAGCCATGATCTCGTCGGTGCCGATATAGGTGTCGGCGTTCCACCGATTGGAGGCGCCGATGGGCATGAATTCGATAAAGCGCACCTGCAGCGGCAGGCGCTGCGACAGCCGGGCAAAATCAAGAATCTCGTCGTCATTGATCTGCCGCATGGCGACCATATTGAGTTTAACCGGGGAAAAACCGAGGGCCAGCACGGTTTCGATTCCCCGCCAGACCTGATCGAAACAATCCACTCCGGTAATTTCAGCCACCCGTTCCCGGTGGAGACTGTCGAGGCTGATATTGACCTTGGTCACCCCGGCATCATAGAGTTCGCGGCCGTAGCGCTCCAGCAGCACCCCGTTGGTGGTGATCCGCACATCGTCAAGCCCCGAAATCCTGGTCAGGTCGCGGATAAAATCAAGCACCCCGCGCCGGACCAGCGGTTCGCCGCCGGTGAGCCGGACCTTGGTGATGCCCATGGCCACGGCCACCCGGACCACCCGCAGCAGTTCCTCATAGGTGAGCAGGTCGTTGTGCCCCAGCTTGGCGAGGCAGCCATTGGCTTCGTCCTCGGTGACGCAATACAGGCAGCGGAGGTTGCAGCGGTCGGTCAGACTGAGCCGCAGATAGGAAATGGGGCGGGAAAATAAATCGGTCAAGCCGATTCCACCGGGTGCGGCACTGGTAATTTCTTGATTCATCGGGTATGTTGCTCGCAAAAATAGCGTTGGTGTTCGGAATTCGGACGAACATCAACCGTATGGGGATGCCTTACAGATACCACCGAACCGGACGGATTGCAACCAACCGCCTCATGCTCATCCTTGCCATAGAAAGCTCCTGCGACGATACGGCGGCCGCTGTCCTGGAACCCGACGACCACCTGCGCTCCTCGGTGATCAGCAGCCAAAACGAGATCCATGCCCGCTTCGGCGGCATTGTTCCCGAGCTGGCCTCGCGCCGTCATATCGAAATGATCCGACCGGTGGTGGACGAGGCCCTGGCACGCGCCGGCGTGCAGCTCGCCGATATCGACCTGATCGCCGCCACCCGGGGACCGGGTTTGGTCGGCTCGCTGCTGGTTGGCTTCACCTTTGCCAAAGCCCTGGCCCTGGTACTTGACCGCCCCTGTGTCGGGGTCGATCACATGGCCGGCCACCTGCTGTCCTGCCTACTGGAGACCGACAAACCCGGATTCCCCTACACCGCCCTGATCGTCTCCGGCGGCAACACCTCGCTCTATGCGGTCGAAGATCCGCTGACCTACACCCGCCTGGGCCGGACCCGCGACGATGCCGCCGGCGAAGCCTTTGACAAGGTCGCCAAGCTGCTGGGGCTCGGCTATCCCGGCGGACCGGTGATCAGCACGCTGGCCGTCGAAGGCGATCCGGCCGCCATCGCCTTTCCCCGCGCCTGGTTGGGGGCAGACAACCTCGATTTCAGTTTCAGCGGCCTCAAGACCTCGGTGGCCAACCATGTCAACACCCACCGGCGCACCAACCAACCGCTGGCCGTAGAAAACATCTGCGCCTCCTTCCAGGAGGCGGTGGTCGCGGTCCTGGTCGGCAAAACCCTGGCCGCGGCCGCCCGAACCGGACACACCCGCATCGTCCTGGGCGGCGGGGTGGCCGCCAACCCCAGGCTGCGCACGGTCATGCAGCAACAGTGCGACGAGCAGGGGCTGCAACTCTTCATGCCCTCCCCCGTTTTCTGCACCGACAATGCCGCCATGATCGCGGTCGCCGGGTATCACCAGTTTCTCCGGGGCGAACGGGTCGAGCCCGACACCGACGCCTATTCCCGTTCGCCACTTCAGTAGGCTGCCGATGACCCACGAAAAAACCCGTATCATGCTCAAACGAAAAGGGCTGGCCCCGAATAAAAAGCTCGGCCAGAATTTCCTGGTGCATGAGCATACCTCGCGGCGGATCGTCGAACTGGCCGGGCTCAACCCCGAGGATCAGGTGATCGAGGTCGGCGTCGGCCTAGGCGCGCTGACCAAACCACTGGCCGCGGCGACCGCCCGGGTGATCGGTCTCGAGCTGGATTCGGGGATCATCCGGCTGCACCAGGAGCAGCAGGACCTGCCTGCCAATGTCGAACTGGTTCACGCCGATGTCCTGAAAGTCGATTTCACCGAACTGGTCGTGCCGGGCCAACGGTTGAAGATCGTGGCCAACCTGCCCTATTCGATCTCGACGCCCTTTCTGTTCCGCCTGATCGACCATGCCCACCTGATGGATTTCGCCGTGGTCATGCTCCAGAAAGAAGTGGCCCT
>CAIMMA010000536.1 GCA_903842475.1 uncultured bacterium | reverse complement strand
GCTAGCTCCTTGCCGAGTTCGTTGAGCAGGGCGATGAAGTCATCCTTGGGGATGCCGAGGTTGTTGCCTTTTTCCAGGCAGGTCGCCACGCCTTTCTGGATCGGCAGCGGCACTTTGGTCCGGTCGCGCCGGGAACGGATACGGCTGATCAACTGGAGGATCTCGACATTCATCGGGCAGGCAATTTCGCACTTGCCGCAGAGCGTACATTTCCAGGGCCAGTCACTGGCCAGCAGTTCCGAATCCATGCCCAGAAACGCCATGCGGATGATCTTGCGCGGATCGAGGTCGTCCACCCCGGAGATCGGGCAGGCGCCGGCGCAGGAACCGCAGGTCAGGCAGGTGTCGGCCAAGGTCGGCAGGGTGTAGAGCGGGTTGGTCTTGGGGCCCAGGCGAACCGGGGTAAGCGCCGGGGCCTCTTTTCTGGCCGGGGCTGTTTCCGCCCTGGCGGACGGTTCCGGTGAGATGCGCGGTTCCCGCCCATAGCGGTCGCACAGTTTTTTGTAATCTGCCCACTGGATCAGGTAACGCCGGCCCGGACCTTCCTGGGCCGGCAAGGCGCCTGAATTGATCCAGTTGCGAATGGTGTTGCGGTGCACCCCGAATTCTTCGGCCAGCTCGTTGACCTTGACCTCGTATATCATGACGCGCTGGCCTCCTGCACAAGCGGGTAACGTTCGACAATGCGGTGGATCCGTCGACAGGCCTCCGGCACTGCTGCGTTCATGGCCGCCGACAGGCCCGGTGCAATGTGATCGGGGACCACGGCGGTCTGGGCGATCAAGAGCACCACCTTGATGCCGGTTTCTTCCTGGAGTTCCTTGAGCAGGTTGATCGTCGGGAACTGGTGCAGGGAAAAATCGTGGATCTTCCGCGTTGGGATAGCTGCCGGCCGGCATTCCCGCACCCGGCCCGGGGGCGCGTTTTCCTCGTAACCGGCATCCACCACGATCAGCAGAGCTGGCCGGGAAGCTGGCAGCAGGAGGTAGTCGAGCAGGTATTCGCGGATACCGGTGCCGGCGTCGATGGTGCGGACGGTTTTCGGCAGGCCGGTGTCCTGCAGGGCGGTGATCACCGCCGGCCCGAAGCCGTCGTCGCCGAGCAGCACATTGCCGCAACCGAAAATGACCACCGAGGGCGGCGGCGGTGAAGGGGGGTTGTGCGAGATGTGCATGATTGTGGCAGTATGGCACTATTTTTCGCCATCCTGCAAGGGGAAAATGAGCGGGCCGGGCTTGGCCGCGGGGTGTTTCCGCCCCTCACGACCGGGGCGTTCCTCGACTGCCGGGACCCTTCGCCGGGCGCAGGCGCGAGATTTTTTCTTTTGGCCCGGGGGAATGGGTGGTATAAATGAGCTGCCGCTGACCGCGGTTTGCCCTCCTTCCGTCAACCCTTCCAGGATCGTCCATGGCGCAACCGACCACTGTTTCCCTGTTCATTCCCTGTCTGGTGGATGCCTGCTTTCCCGAGGTGGGCGATGCGCTGGTCAGGGTTTTTGATCGGCTTGCCATTCCCCTGGCCTATCCCGAGGGGCAGACCTGTTGCGGCCAGCCGGCCTTTAACAGCGGATACCGACGCGAAGCGACGGTCGCGGCCCGGCGGTTTCTCAGCGTGTTTGCCGGGGCCGAGGCCATTGTCTGTCCATCCGGCTCCTGTGTGGCCATGGTTCGTCACCACTACCCCGAGCTCTTCGCCGACGATCCGTCCCTGCTGGCACAAGCCCTGGCACTTGGTCTACGGACCTATGAATTCAGCCAATATCTGGTCGATATCCTTGGGGTCACCGAACTTGGCGCGGAGTTTCCGGCACGGGCCACCTATCATGACTCCTGCCATCTGGCGCGGACCCTCGGTATCCGGGAGCAGCCCCGGGAGCTGCTTCGCCGGGTTCGGGGACTGGAGCTGGTCGAAATGGAACAGGCTGACAGCTGTTGCGGGTTCGGCGGCACCTTCAGTCTCGGTTACCCCGAGATCAGCGTGGCCCTGGTGGATGCCAAAATCGAGCATATCCTCAAGAGCGGCGCCGATACGGTGGTGGGCTGCGATGTCAGTTGCCTGATGCAGATCCGCGGTCGGCTGACCCGGCAAAGGTCGGATATCCGGGTGCGCCATATTGCCGAAATTGTGGCTGCCGGAGGGTGTCCATGAAGACGGCATCTCCAGCCGCGTATGCGGCAGCGGCTCGAGCGGGGCTGGGCAATGCCTGCCTGCAGCGCAGTCTGCGCAGTCTCCAGGGGCGGTACGGTCAGGGCGCGCTGGCCGTCTGGCGCGAATTGGCGGAGCCTAACCTGCGCGGCCGGGTCAAGGCCCGGCGGATGGCGACCCTGGACCAGCTGGACCGGGTGCTGGCCCAACTGGCCGAAGGGATTCGAGCCCGGGGCGGGCAGGTCTTTTTCGCCGCCACCGCCGAGGCGGCCAACGGATACGTGCTGGCCTTGGCGCAAAAGCATGCGGTGCAGCGGGTGGTTAAAGGCAAATCCATGCTTTCGGCGGAGATCGGCATTGATGCCGCCCTGAGCGCTGCCGGCATCGAGGTGGTGGAGACCGATCTCGGCGAATACATCGTCCAATTGGCCGGCAGTACGGCCTCGCACATCATTGCTCCCTGCATCCACATGGACCGGCAGCAGATCGGCCTCCTTTTTGCCGAGCGGTTGTCCATCCCCTACACCGACGATCCGCCCACCTTGACCCGGGCGGCCCGCAAGGCGCTCCGCGAAAAGCTGCTCACCGCCGACATGGGCCTGACCGGCTGCAACCTCGCCTGCGCCGAGACCGGCCAGATCAGCCTGGTTTCCAACGAGGGCAATATCCGCATGGCCACCACCATGCCCAAGCTGCACGTCGCCCTCATGGGGATGGAGCGGGTCGCCGCCACTCTGGAGGACCAGCGGGAGCTGCTCCAACTGCTGACCCAGGGGGCGGCCCTGCAGAAACTCTCCACCTACGTCAGTTTCGTCGGCGGGCCGCGCCGGGCCGGCGATCCCGACGGGCCCGAGGAGTTTCATCTGGTGATCGTCGACAATGGCCGCTCCCGTATTCTGGCTGACCCCGATTTCCGCGAGGTGCTGGCCTGCATCCGTTGCGGCGCCTGCCTCAATATCTGCCCGGTCTATGGCCGCATCGGCGGCCACGCCTACGGGTCGCCCTACAGCGGCCCGATCGGGGCGGTGGTCACGCCGCTGCTCCAGGGGATCAACCGTCACGCGGACCTGTGCAAGGGCGAAACCCTGTGCGGGGCCTGCCGGGAGGTCTGCCCGGTGGAAAACGATCTGCCGCGGATGCTGTCGGCCCTGCGTCATAAGCTGGCCTACGGCGACCCCGACTGGCAGGTGCGGCCGCACAACCGGCTTGAGGCCGTCGGCTTCAAACTCTGGCGGCGGCTGATTGACCGGCCCGGACGGTACGCGGCAGTGCTGCGCATTTTCGCCGGCATGCAGCGGCCTTTCACCGGACCAACGGGGATGATCGGCCGTTTGGCCGGATGGGGAGGCTGGACCGAGGGGCGAGATCTGGTGCCGTTGGCCGCGACCTCGTTTCGGGAGCGCTGGCGGACCGTGCATGGCCGGGATCGGTCGGACCCGGCCGGAGCGGGG
>CAIMMA010000535.1 GCA_903842475.1 uncultured bacterium | reverse complement strand
GTGCCGCGGCGTGCCAAGAAGGAAGAAAAGGAGAAGAGTATGAAGAAATTTGAGGGAGCCATCACCGCACTCGTTACGCCCATGCTGCACGGCCAAATCGATGAACAAGGGTTGGTCGATATGATCGAGTTTCAGATCGCCGGCGGTATCCACGGCATTGTGCCCTGCGGGACCACCGGCGAATCGGCGACGCTGAGTTTTGATGAGCATAAGCGGGTTATCGAGTTGACCGTCAAGACGGTGGGCGGCCGGGTGCCGGTGATTGCCGGGACCGGCGCCAACAACACCCTGGAAGCCATCGAGTTGACCGAGTCGGCGAAAGACAGCGGCGCCGATGCGGTGCTGTCGGTGGTGCCTTACTACAACAAACCCAGTCAGGAAGGATTGTATCAGCATTTCAAGGCGATCCTGGAGGCCGTCGATATTCCGATGGTGCTCTACAATGTCCCCGGCCGGACCGTGACCAACATGCTGCCCTCGACGGTGGCGCGGCTGGCCGTGCTGCCGGGGGTCATCGGCATCAAGGAGGCCAGCGGCAGCCTCAACCAGATCAGCGAGCTGATCCAGTTGTGCCCCCGCGATTTCATTGTGCTGTCCGGCGACGATTTCACCGCAATGCCTTCGGTCCTGGTGGGCGGCAAAGGGGTGATTTCGGTGGTTTCCAATCTGGAGCCGGCTAAAATGGCGGCGATGATCGAGGCGGCCATGGCGCATGATGTGGACCGCGCCAACCAACTCCATTATCAGTTGTTTTCCCTTATGGGGGCCATGTTTTGTTATCCCAGTCCGGCGCCGGCCAAAAAGGGGTTGGAATTGATGGGCAGGATTGCTTCGGCTGAGGTGCGACTGCCCATGACCCAGATGGACGAGTCCAGCCTGGCGCAGCTGAAAAAATCGATGGCGGCAACCGGATTACTGTAAGAAGATCGTTTAAACCATAAACAGGAAGCCAACATGACCAGAGTTATTGTCGCCGGCGCGGCCGGACGAATGGGGCAGCGGATTATTCACATGGTGCAGGCCCATCCGGAGCTCGAGTTGAGCGGCGCCTTCGAGCGGCCGGGCAGTCCCGCCATCGGCAAGGACGCCGGGGCGATCAGCGGTTTAGGTGAGACCGGCATACGCATCACCGCCGGTCTGGAATCGGTGATCGATCGGGCCGATGTCCTGATCGATTTCACCTTTCACGAGGCCACGGTGACCTTTGCCCAGCAGGCCGCTGCCCGGGGTATTGCCATGGTGATCGGCACCACCGGGCTCAGCGCCGTTGAGCTGGCCACGCTCAAAGAATTGGCCGAGGCCCATTTCCCCTGTGTGCAGTCGCCGAATATGGCCGTCGGCGTGAACGTCCTCTTTAAGCTGGTGGAAAAGACCGCGGCCATTCTGGGCGATGCTTATGACGTCGAAATCGTCGAGGCGCATCACCGGATGAAAAAAGACGCCCCCTCGGGCACGGCGCTGAAGCTCGGCCAAATGGCGGCGGCGGCCTTGGGCCGTGATCTGGCCACGGTTGGGGTGATGGAACGCAACGGCATTATCGGCGAGCGCACCGACAAGGAAATCGGCATCCAGACCATCCGCGGCGGCGATATCGTCGGCGAGCATACCGTCTATTTCGCGGGTGCGGGAGAACGGCTGGAAATCGTCCACCGGGCCACCAGTCGGGACAATTTTGCCCGGGGAGCCGCTCTGGCCGCTGCCTGGGTCACCGGTCAACCCAAGGGCATGCACACCATGTTCGATGTCCTCGGACTTGCCGACTTCTAAGGCCGGCCCTGCGCAAGCCCTCCGGAAACCGCTGCATCCGGCCCACGAGGCCTGCATCGGTTTTGGCTCCAACCTGGGCGAGAGTCTCAGGATTCTCCAGGTTGCCTGGGCGCAGCTGCGGGAGCATCCGGCCATCCAGCCCGTTGCGCTCTCTTCGCCCTACCGCAGCGAGCCGGTGGGCATGGATTCCACCCGCTGGTTTATCAATGCGGCGGCACTTGTCCGGACAACCCTGACACCTCCTGTCCTCCTGGAGGTGCTGCAATCGATCGAGGCTCGCTTTGGCCGGGTCCGGCCGGTGCAGGGGAGCGGCTACCTGGATCGGACCTTGGATCTCGACCTGCTGTTGTACGATGATTTTGTTTCTTATTCCGATGGGTTGGTCGTCCCGCATCCACGGCTGCACCAGCGCCTTTTTGTCCTGGAACCGCTTACTGAAATCGCCGGTGACTGGATGCACCCGGTGCGGGGAAAACGGGTGGTCGACTTGCTTGCCAAGCTGTTGGAAATGGATAAAAAACAAAAGGTTGAGCGGTTTTTCTGGCCAGGTTAGGGTGATTGCGGTTTGCTTGCCGACCTCCTGAAAAAAGTCATCTGTCCGGACAAATCAATTAGACAAATCGATTCACCCGTATATAATAAACCATGTCGAGAAGAGCAGGAAGACCACAGACCGGAACGGGTTTCCAGGGCGCATGACACCATTTCGTCTGTTGATACTCGCGGTGCTTTTCTATATCGGCTGGCGATTTATTCGCAAGAGCTTCGCCAAAAAACCGCCGGACACCACTCGGCAGGTCGAAGTCCCGGAACCCGAGGATGTGCTGGTCGAGGATCCGGTCTGTCATGTTCTGCTCCCGAAACACCAGGCCCTTCGTCTGCGCAGGGATGGTATTACCTATTATTTCTGCAGCGATACCTGCTGTGACCAATTTGCCGGGCAACCGGAGCAAGGAGAAAAATGAAGTTTTTTATCGACACCGCAAATATCGACGAGATCAAAAAAGGACTGGCGCTGGGCATGGTTGACGGCGTCACCACCAATCCTTCGCTGGTAGCCAAAGAGCCGCGTCCTTTCACCGAAATCCTTAAAGACATCTGTGGCCTGGTTGAAGGCCCGGTCAGTGCCGAGGTTATCAGTCTGGAAGCCGACGGCATGGTGGCCGAGGCCCGGGAACTGGTGAAGATCGCCGATAATATCGTGATTAAAATCCCGATGATCGAAGAAGGGTTGAAGGCGGTTAAACGGTTGACCGCCGAGGGGATCAAGACCAATGTCACCCTGATTTTTTCCGCAGCCCAGGTGCTGCTGGCTGCCAAGGCCGGAGCGAGCTACGTCAGCCCTTTTGTGGGTCGTCTTGATGATATTTCGGTAAACGGTCTCGATCTGGTTGCCGATATAATGACTATACTGCGCAATTATGGGTTTGCCACCGAGGTCATTGTCGCTTCGGTCCGCAGCCCGATGCATGTGGTCGAATCAGCGCTGCTCGGTGCGGATATCGCCACCATCCCGTACAAGGTGATCGCCCAGCTTGCCAAGCATCCGCTCACCGATATCGGGATGCAGCAGTTTCTCGCCGACTGGGAAAAACGGAAAAAATAACCAAAAATAACCAAAGGTATCCTATGGAATCCCGCCTCCTTCTGACAGTCTTTCTCCTTCTGGCGATATCACTGCCGGTTTCGGCAGGTGCGGCAATGTATGCCTATGTGGATGCCCGGGGCATCTGCCATTATACCAATGTGCCGGGTGACGGGCGGTACAAATTGAGTGACCGCCCCTCCCGACGGGTGGGGTCCCCGGAAGATCAGCTGATTAGGACCATTACCCGACGTTCGCAGGGCAGCCAGGGGTTCGGTGCCGAACTGGAGCAGGGATCCCTGTTCCGGACGGCGCCCCAAACCCTGAACCGGTACATCCAGATGGCGGCGATGCATCATCAGGTGGACCCGCTCCTGATCAAGGCGGTCATCAAAGCGGAATCCAATTTCGACCCCAACGCGATCTCCCCCAAGGGGGCCCAGGGTCTGATGCAGTTGATGCCGGGCACCGCCAAGGATCTTTTGGTCAACAATCCCATGGATCCGCTGCAGAATATCAACGGCGGCACCAAGTATCTGCGATACTTGCTTGACAACTATAACGGAAATGTGGAATTAAGTCTGGCGGCGTACAATGCCGGGCCAGGGAACGTGACCCCCACGGGCATGATTCCCAACTTTCCCGAAACCCAGAACTACGTTGCCAAGGTCTTGCAGACCTACCGCTCCTACCGCAGCGATCGCTTCTATAGTAACGGCGCTGGCGGGGCAGTCGCAAATCCCAGCATCAATGTTCGACAAATGGTGACCGTCAATTGAAACGCAGTGCCAAGATTGTTAATCTGCCTAATCTGATCACAGGCAGCCGGTTTATCCTTTCCGGCTGCCTGATGTTGCTTTTACTCCAGGAGCAGACCACCGAAAAGGCCATGATTTCCTGGCTGGTGTTTTCGATCGCCGCCGGTTCCGACTGGATCGACGGCTATTTCGCCCGGCGTTATGAAAGCATCACCGCTTTGGGCAAATTGATGGACCCACTGGCCGACAAGGTGCTGGTGACCACCGCGCTGATCATGCTCATTCCCACCGGCAAACTGCCCGTCTGGGTCGCCTTGATCATCATTTGCCGGGAGATCGTGATCACCGGCCTGCGAGGCGTGGCCTCATCGGCCGGGATTGTCGTCGCCGCCAGCAATCAGGGCAAATGGAAATCCATCACCCAATATATCGGTCTGGGTACCCTGATCTTCCCCCTGGGCGTCTTGCCTATTCCCTATCTGCACCAGATCGGCCTGGCCATTGTCTATGTGGCCCTGATCCTCACCGTCTTGTCCGGGTTCGATTACTTCTACAAACTCCGCCGGATTTTTCTTGAGGATGTGACCTGAGGTTGACGCTTCGAGACTGCCAGCAGACCGATTACCGGCAGCTTTTTCGGTACTATAAATTTTTACCGACGATTAATGGGAAACTCCATCACGACGGAATACTTTCACCACGGTCAGCCACAAAATCCGGAGATCAAACCACAATGAGTGTTGGTTGAGATACTCCACGTCCAGTTTGACCTTTTCCGGAATCGGCAGTTCATCACGC
This sequence comes from uncultured bacterium, assembly GCA_903842475.1. Taxonomy (GTDB): domain Bacteria; phylum Desulfobacterota; class Desulfobulbia; order Desulfobulbales; family Desulfobulbaceae; genus Desulfobulbus. The sequence continues at coordinate 2,897 of CAIMMA010000535.1, read as the reverse complement.
CCGTTTATCTGTGCCCAACCCGTCAGTCCCGGCATCAACTCATGCACCCCTTGCGCTGTTCGTTGGGCAATAAGGTCATCCTGATTAAACAGTGCCGGTCTCGGCCCGACAAAACTCATATCTCCGACCAGAATGGACCATAACTGGGGCAATTCATCCAGGCTGGATTTGCGTAGAAACGAACCTATCGGGGTCAGGTAGTGCTCGGGATTGTTCAGCAGATGGGTTGCGACCGCCGGTGTGCCAACACGCATGCTGCGAAATTTAGGCATCCGAAAAATATGGTTATGCCTGCCCACGCGATTTGACCAGTACAATACCGGACCAGGGGAAGTCAACCGTACCAGCAGGGCGACGACCAGCAGAGGCAATGCACAGAGTACGAGTGCCCCCGAGCCCATGACCAGGTCGAAGAGACGTTTCCTCACCCGAACATCTCCCGCAGGCCTTCTTCCAAGGGGACGCTTGCACTCCAGCCCAATTCCCGTTGGATGCGCGCCGGGGAATACCAAGCCGAGCCCAGCAGGCGATCCAAGGCTTCGCTGTTAAGCGGCATCCGCCGCCGGAGGATCGCCTCGAGCCCATCACCGCAGCGCGCCGCTAAACCAAGGGCCAATCGCGGAAGAGCCCAACGGCATTCAGGCAGCCCCAGCACTCTGCGCATCGCGTCGAAGAGCTGTCGCCCCGAAGGTGCTTGTGGTCCGGCCACTATGTACGTGCGTCCCCGCGCCCGATCGTCATCGGCCGCCAGGCACATGGCGGCCACCACATCCTGGACATGCAAAAGAGAACGGTGATTGCCGGTTTCCGGAAGAGGCGGAAACCAACCCTTTCGCACCAGTCGACCCATGCGTTCAAGATTACCTCGCCCGCTCGGCCCATACACCATCGCCAAGCGTAAATTGACCACGTGCATGCCATAACGTTCTCCGGCCTCGAGAACCGCTTCTTCAGCCGCACGTTTGGACAACCCATAGGCCGATGTCGGCTGGCCGGGGAAATCTTCGTCGGCACAAACCAACCCCGGATCTGCCATGGCTTTAACGCTGGACAAGAAAACAAATCGTTCCACCCCGGCGTGGCCCGCCGCTTCGACCAGATTACGGGTGCCTGCAAAATTGATTCGCCAGTGCTGATCGGCCTCGTCATCGGTGCGGGCGGCAAAGGCATGGGCATAACCGGCGCAGTGAAAGACCCGCTTGACGCCTGCACAGGCCGCCGCCAGGGCGATGGGGTCGGCCAGGTCGGCAATCCGGACGTGATTCCCTTCAAGGGGCGCTCTGGCCAGCGTATATGCAGGCTGGCCGATCTGGATGAGGTGCTGACACAGTCGACCGCCAATGAAACCGGTGGCGCCGCTGATGAGATTCAGGGCCGGCCTCCGTGCCTTGGGCCGGCAAGAGCCATAAAACCAGCCCTATGATCCAAAGGCCAGGGGATCGCTTGTGGGACCATGTCGCATTGTTCCATGGATGGTGACTCTCCCGAGTATTGCATTGGATGATAGGGTTGGGTGGAAGCCGTTGGCGTGGTTACTCCCGCATTGCCCTGTCGACATTCTCCAGGAGCGGTCCCAGGAGGTAGCTGATCACTGTCCGTTTATCGGTGGTGATGTAGCAGGTCACCGGCATGCCGGGGGACAAATAGGCATTTTTTGCCTTTAAATCGTTTTCATCAACTTCTACATGGGCTTCGTAATACGATACCGTACCGTGGGAGGATTCCTGGTTGATTAAATCCGGTGATATATAGGTCACTTTGCCCTTTACGGGCGGGGTCGATTTACGTTGGAACGCTGAAAGCTGCACTTTCGTGTCCTGTCCCTTTTTCACACTGATGATATCCTGGGGCCGGACCTGGGCTTTAATAATCATTTTTGAATCTTCAGGCACAATTTCAAGCAGCGGTTTCGCGGGCGAGATGACCCCGCTGGCTTCAGAATGGACCTGCAAATTGATGACCACCCCGCTTACCGGCGCCTGGATTTTTAAACGTTCCTGGGCATCCAACTGCGGCTTAATTTGTTCCCGAGCTTCATATATCTTATCATTGACCTCCTTCAGCTTGGCAAGGGCCTGGTCTTTGTATTGGGTTTCCAGATCCATAATGCGAAGTTTGAGTTCCTGGATCATCTGATGGGATTGGGCAATCTCCTGCGTGAGTTTTCCTTTGCGGCCCTTGTGTTCGGAGAGACTTCTTTGCAGTTCAAGAATGCTGGTTTTCCCAAGATATTGTTCTTTTACCAAGGGCAGTTTGCTGCTTAAATCTTCTTCCAGGTTGCGGATGATTTCCGTCAGACTGTTTAATTCTTGTTTCGATCCGTCAATCTTGTTGCCCAACTGCATTATCTGCGAATTGTACAGTTCTTTTTTCCCTTGCATGTCAAGGCGTTTGGAGGTGAAAATATCGTTTTCCGCAGCTTTGATCTTAACTATTTCGTTTTTGTCGTGGAGTTGTTCAATCTCTTCCGGCCAAACTACATCTGTTTTCATGCCCGATTCAGCCCTGAGTCTGGCAGCTTCGGCGATCAAGGCCCATAGCCTTCCCTGGAGAAGATCCACATTAGAATCCACATGGGAACTTTTCAGTTCGATGAGCACATCGCCTTCTTTAACCTTATCTCCTTCCTTAACCAGGATTTTATCGATGATGCCTCCTTCAAAATGCTGCACCATTTTTCTTTCTCCGGAAACCATGACCACCCCGGTGGTAATGACGGCACCCTGGAAAGGGAAAAAAACAGACCACACCGTAAGGCCCCCGAAAAAAAGGACAATAACGATAATCCCGGCTCTGATGTATTGGAGGGGATTGGTATTTAATATTTTGCTTTGTTCTTCCACGGTTACACTCCTGTTGCCTGCTGGTTCTTTTGCTTGTTGGCAAGCTGACTAGAT
>CAIMMA010000534.1 GCA_903842475.1 uncultured bacterium | reverse complement strand
TCATCGCCGCCGGCGGCGATGCCTACCAGAAATTGTATGATATTCAGCAGGTCACCGCCGATACCCAGGAGAAGGGGGCCGCACAGAACGCCATCGATGCTATCAATAACTACCTGGGGGCATTCATCAGTACGGTCAATATCCTCGAGCTGCGGGTGGATAGCGAGTTCGGCGAATTGATCAAGCTGCGGCAGGCCGCGGCAAATCTGCAAAAAGCAGTGGGTGCGACAAATGCAGCTGAGTTGAATGCGCAGTATCAGCGCATGTTTTCGAAGATGCAGGAGTATTTGCTGCAGCCGGATAAACCCAACAGCGACAAGGTGCTGGCGGACAGCCAGAAGCTTGCTGAAGGCATCAAGACAGCCAGCAATCTCGGGTCCAATCAGCAAGCCTCCTTATTGGCCCTGGCCGGGGATTTCACCAAATGGTTTACGGAGGTAACCAGTACCGACGAAACCATCCGTGAACGAATTCTGGCCTACCAGGAAGCGGTAAAGCGCGCTGACCCTGTTATCCAGGCCTTTCTTAAAACCGCTATCAACAACGAAGCGCAGGCGGTCAGCCGGATGGAAGAAACCACGGCGCTGGTGCAGAAAATCGTCGTCGGCGTCGGGCTTGTTGCCGTGTTGCTCGGTGTGCTGATCGCCTTTGGTCTGTCCAAAGGACTGACCGGACAGATTAACCATATCATGGAGTTGCTCGGCGAGATGGGTATGGGTAACTTTTCGGCTCGCACCGAGGTCGTCAGTAACGATGAACTGGGCCAGATGGCCACAGCCCTGAACGCCATGCTCGATAACATCACCCTCCTTATCCAGAGTCAGGAAGAACGCGATGCCATCCAGGAATCCATCATGAAACTGATGGGGGAGATCAGCGATCTAACCGAGGGCGATCTGACGGCCCGTGCCGAAGTCACCGAGGATATGACCGGCGCCATCGCCGACTCCTTTAATACCATGGCCGAGCAGTTCGGCGACATCGTCCGCCAGGTAAAGACCGCCACCTTTGCTGTTGACGAAACCGCTTCGGACGTATCGAAACTGACGGTTGAGCTTGCCACCAAGAGTATCGACCAGACCAAACAGGTCAACCATGCCATTCAGGCTCTTACCGATATGGCCGCATCGATCCGGCAGGTTTCCCAAAACGCGGCGAAATCGGCGGAAGTATCGACCGCCTAGCGGACCAATGCCCGTGAAGGGGCCGAGGCGGTTGAAAAGACCAACCTGGCCATGGATGAGATTCGTGAACAGATCAATGAAACCGCGCGCTCGATTAAACGGCTGGGGGAAAGTTCGATGGAAATCGGTAACGTCGTTGAGATCATCAACAACATTGCCGACCGGACCTCAATCCTGGCGTTGAACGCCTCGATTCAGGCCGCTATGGCCGGCGACGCCGGTCACGGATTCGCGGTGGTCGCCGAGGAGGTGCAGCGGTTGGCCGAGAGCTCAAGTAACTCCACTAAGCAGATCGATATGCTGGTAAAAAGCATTCAGTCGGAAATCAAGGATGTCAGCAATCGTATGGACGAGAGTATCGGCAAGGTGGTCCAGGGATCACGGTTGGCTGACGGTGCGTACGGTAAGTTGCAGGAGATCGAGTCGGTCTCCAACAAACTGGCGGATCTGATTGCATCCATTACCGAGGCAGCGGCCCAGCAGGTGCAGATGTCTGAAAGCGTTGTTGAAAATATGATGGCGGTTGGCGGCGTCAGCAACGAAACTTCCATGGCTTCCCAGGAAACGGCGAGTTTGATGGACGTGCTCAACAAGACGGCACGAAGCCTGCGCGAGGCCGTTGCGGTATTCAAGGTCGAGGGTGTTCAGGCTTGATGATCGAATGACCCAGCAAAGGTTCACAACACAACGCTTACGTTTGCAATAGACAGGAGAAAAATGATGAATCGACACGTTATAGCCGGCTCGCTGGCGTTGTTTTTTGCCCTTGCCCCTGCCGCGGCGGTTTTTGGGGCGGACGGTATTGTCAAATTGGGAGTCAGCTCCAGCAAAAGCGGCAGTTTTGCGAATGTTGGCATCAGCACCAAGAACGGGGCGGAGTTGGCGCAACAAGAGGTCAATGCCGCAGGAGGGGTGAAGATTGGCAACAAGGCCTATACCATCGAGTTGGTGTACGTTGACAACACCTCTAGCCGGTCCTCCGCCTCCACCAATGCCTTGAAGCTGATCAGTCAGGATCAGGTCATGGCCATCGTCGGGCCGCAGAGCAGCGACCGGGCCATTGCCGTCGGTGAAGTCGCCAACTCCTTCAGGACGCCCATGGTGACCCCCTGGTCCACTTCGCCATTGACCACCTTAAACCGGCCTTATGTGTTCCGCATGCCTGTGTTGTACGATATCCAGGCCGTGGCCACCACCCGGTTCGCCGCTAAGGAATGGAAGGCGTCCAAGGCGGCGGTGCTCTATGACGAGGTGAGCCCGTATCCTTCCGGCATGGCCAAGGCCTTCAAGGCGACTTTTGAAGGGATTAACGGCCAGGGCTCGGTGGTGGCCTTTGAAACGTTCCGAACCGGTGATACTGATTTCAGCAAACAGTTGAACGTTATTCTCAATTCAGGGGCCGATTTTATTTACACCCCGCAGCATTATGAGGAAATTCCGTTGATTGTAAGTCAGGCCAAGAAAATGGGTTGGAAAAAACCGGTTACCGGTTCTAATTCCTGGTCCGGCGGCGATTTGATGGGTAAGTGCGGCGACAACTGTAAGGGATTGTTCTTCACAGGGAATTTTGCTCCCGGCGGTGCGAAGGATAAGGCCAAGGAATTCGTTGATAAGTATCAGAAAGTCTATAATAAAGTACCCGATGAGGTCGCCGCGCTGACCTATGATGCGGTGCAGCTCATTGTGCAGGGGCTCAGGAATACCGGCGGATTAACCGGGAATCTCATCCAGGATCGAATCAAGCTGAAAGATCAGCTCGCCGCCACTAAAAAATTCGAAGGGGTCACCGGTACCCTGGGGTATCATGGCAATGGCGACCCCACTAAATGTGCCGTGATGATCAAAATTGATGAAAACGGCCTGTTTAACACCTACGACACCGTCTGCCCGTAACCCGGGGCGAGGCGCAACGAAATCTATCTGACCGACCAAAACGAATTGTAATCGTTTTTCATGCGCCCCCCGGTGAGGCCGGGGGGCGCAGAGCTTTTGCATGGTTGCCATCCATCCCAAGGTAGTATAACCGTCGATTTTAGGGTACACTCTCCCTGCAAAGCAACCTTGTTCTTTTCTTTCTCCTTTTTCTCCCGCAGACTGTCCGCCGAAATGGCGTAATACTATGAACCGAATCCAAGCACCCTGTGCCCAGTGCATCAGCGGCGAGCTCCGTCAACTTCTCACCGCTGCCGGTCGCGCCGCCTTGGCCGCCGGTCAGTTGATCAAACAGGGCTACGATCAGCCCCATGAGATCACCATGAAAGGTGTGATAAACTTGGTTACCGAGGTGGATCTGGCCGCTGAAGCCGCGATAATTGCCTCGCTGGGTGCCGATACCCCCGGGTTTCCCATCATGGCAGAAGAGTCCGCCGCCACCCATGGCCAAGGAAACGCGAAGCAGTTTTGGGTGGTCGATCCTCTGGACGGCACGACCAATTTTGCCCATGGGTTTCCGTATTTTGCGGTGTCCATTGCCTTGCTGGCAGACGGAAAACCATTGGTAGCCGTCATCTATACCCCGATGCTCGACGAATTGTTCTGCGCCACCAAGGGCGGGGGCGCCTGGCTGAATGGTCGCCCCATCCGGGTGACCGGGACCGGGCAACTCATTGCCGCCCTCATCGGCACGGGGTTTCCCTATGAACTCGACCAGACCCTGCCAGGTGTGTTGCGGCAATTGGCCGCGGTGCTCGCCAAGGTCAGAGATATCCGCAGGGCAGGGGCCGCCGCCCTGGACCTTGCTTACGTGGCCTGCGGTCGGCTCGACGGGTTTTATGAAATCAACCTGCAACCCTGGGATACCGCGGCCGGCTGGTTGCTGGTCGAGGAAGCCGGTGGCAGGGTGACTGACGGTTCCGGAGGTGACTATTCTCCTTTTGTGCGGTCGATTGTCGCCAGTAACCGGACACTGCACCCATCCTTGCTGCAGTTGCTGCAATGAATCAAGACCGCGGCCGCAACCGCCCCTTGCCGCTCGTGATAATCCATGGCTGCATGTTGCTTTCAGCCTTGCTGGTTTCCACCTCGTTCACGGTGGGCAAGGCGATCACCCCATTCATGGATCCGGTGATGCTGACCTTGGTGCGTTTTATGCTGGCCACCCTGCTGTTCGGTCCCTACGTGGGCCGCAAATTTGGTTTGCCCTATCCCGGTGCGGCGGCCTTAACGCGTTATGGCCTAATCAGCGGTGCATTGGTTGGTTTTTTCTGGCTGATGTTTCTTTCCCTTCGGACCACAAGCCCTCTGCATACCGGGGTGATTTTCACCACGGTTCCCGGGATATCAGGTTTATATAGCTGGTTTTTGCTGCGGGAAAGGCTGGGGGGGTATCGGATCGCGGCCCTGGTTTTGGCGATGGTCGGTGCCTTGTGGGTCATCTTTGAAGGAGATATGGAGCGGTTGCTCCGGATGGAGCTCAACCATGGTGACCTGCTCTTTTTTGCCGGTTGCCTGCTGATGGCACTGTATATGCCGCTGGTCAAGTTGCTGCACCGTGGCGAACCCATGGCGGTGATGACCTTCTGGATATTGGCGACCGGCAGTCTCTGGCTCCTGCTTTTTGCCTGCACCACTTGGCCGGTTGCACCGTCGATACCCATCCCCGTCAAGGTCTGGCTGGGGATCGCTTATCTGGCGCTGTTTACCACGATCGTCACCTTTTTCATCTCCCAGTGGGCCACTCTGCATCTCGGTCCGACCCGGGTCATGGCCTACTCGTATCTCTATCCGCCGTTGATTATTCTGATCGAGTGGGGGCTGGGGCATGATTTTCCACCCTGGAAGACGATGCTGGGTGTGCTGATCATTTTGCCGGCAATGATCATCGTGCAGCAGGGGCGGAGGGAACGTCTGCAAACGGGAATAATTCGCAGCTGATTACCCTGATGGTATGGGGTTAAGCGAACAGGCCACTTTTCAGGGCGAGGTAACAGAGTGCAAAACCAACCGTCATGGCGATCAGGCCGACCCGGCGGAGCTGGTCCGGGTGCATTTCCAGGATCTGGCGGAGCCAGCGCTGCATTGATTCTGGGGAAGCTGCGTAAGGCAGCCCTTCCAGGATGAGGATTAAGCCTGCCAAGGTGATCAAGAGTTTCATGGGGCAAGTGATACCAGAAAGCGACAAGCACCGCAATACGCCACAAAGGTGTTGACAATGTCTGGTTAAAAAAAGTAGTTTGAAATTATTATTTATGAGTTTTTTTTATAATTTATACTTCATCCGCTTGACGCTGTTCTTGTTCCAGCACGCTGGCACTTATAACGCGGGCGAGAAACTTTTAGAAAAATGTCCATGACGCAATCATCTTCCAAATACAGCGACGCCGGTGTCGATATCGACAAGGGCAATCTCTTCGTCTCCCGAATAAAATCCATTGTCGCCGATACCCATCGACGCGGGGTGCTTTCCGATATCGGTGGTTTTTCAGGACTTTTTGCTATCGGCAACGAAGATTTGAAAAATCCTGTTCTGATAGCCTCCACCGATGGCGTCGGCACCAAGCTGATTGTCGCCAAAATGTGCAACAAGCACGATACCATCGGAATCGACCTGGTGGCCATGTGTGTCAACGATGTGATCGTCAGCGGTGCCAAGCCGCTCTTTTTTCTGGATTATTTTTCCAGCAGCACGCTGGATGTCGATGTGGCCACTGAGGTAGTCAGGGGCATCGCCGCGGGCTGTAAACAGGCCCACTGTTCGCTTATCGGTGGGGAGACCGCGGAAATGCCGGGGTTGTATCAGCCCGGCGATTACGATCTGGCCGGTTTTGTGGTCGGTATCGGCGACCGTAATGCCCTTATCGACGGTAGCGATATCCGGGTGGGCAATAAAATCATCGGGTTGGCCTCCTCGGGTATTCATTCCAATGGGTATTCCCTGGTCCGCAAGGTGTTCTTTGACGAACTGGGTAAAAAGGTCGAGGATTTTGTTGAAGACTTTGGCTGTACAGTCGGGGAAGAGCTGCTGCGTCCGACTCGTATCTATGTGGACAGTGTGGTTAATATTCTGCGCCGTCATAAAATCAATGGCCTGGTACACATCACCGGGGGCGGTTTCATCGACAATATTCCCCGGATCCTGCCAGCCGGTTGCATGGCCCATATTTTCAAAGACAGCTGGCCGGTTTTGCCGGTTTTCAAGTACCTTCAGGAAAAGGGGGCAATCTCAGCGGTCGAGATGTATCGGACTTTTAATATGGGAATCGGCATGATGGCTATTGTCGCGGAAAACAATGTCGAAGATATGCTCCATCAGTTCCGTGCACATGGCGAGCAGCCCTATCTGATTGGAGAAATCCGGTCGACGACCTCGGGCAATGGAGCCCAGGTGACGATTGAAGGAGTTTGCTGACCCCCGCGATACCCTTGTGATGCAATCACCACGGAACGGTTGAGCGGATACGCCGCCCAAAAATAAAAAAAGCTCCAGGCAAGTCGCCTGGAGCTTTTTTGTTTTCGGGGGCAAAGAAGGACCGGGGAGGTTAACCGGTCTGGCCGCAATCGGCATCTCCGCCTTTGAGTTTTTCGATCCCGTGCTGCAGGGCCGGTAGGATCGTTTCGAGGTTTTCCTCCGCTGCCTTCCTGCTTCCCGGGACATTGACAATCAAGCAGCCCTTCCTGATTCCGGCAATGCCCCGCGACCAGACCGCCTGGATGGTTTTTTGCAGACTGGCCTGGCGCATGGCCTCGCCCAAGCCGGGTATTTCCAGTTCAATCACTGCTTTGGTGGCCTCAGGGGTCCGATCGTTCGGGGAAACCCCCGTGCCGCCGGTGGTAACGATCAAGTCCAGCCGCTGTTCATCAACCCATTCAATCAAGGTCTGTTCAATCAGCGTTTGTCGATCCGGGATGATGCGATAGGCCGCGATCTCATACCCCTGGGCCTGCAGCATGGCCTGGAGCCGCGGGCCGCTGGTGTCCTCGCGCTCGCCCCGCGATCCTTTATCGCTGAGCGTGAGCACACCGCAACGGTACCTGCGGGCCGGGTGGTCCGTCATTATTCTTCCGCCTTTTCCTTGTTGTATTCGGCGATGATTTTTTCAGCGATCTGGGCGGGCACCTCCTCGTAATGGGAGAATTTCACCGTGAACGTGCCGCGACCACCGGTCATGGAGGTCAGGTCAAGGGCATACAGCAGGATTTCGGATTGGGGCACATGGGCGTTGATGATTTCGAACTTGCTGGCCGAATCCATGCCCAGTACCCGGCCCCTGCGACTGTTGAGATCGCCCATGACATCGCCGACAAAATCCTTGTGCACCCGCACTTCCATTTCCATGATCGGTTCGAGCAGGATCGGTTGCGCCTGCAATACGCCTTTTTTAAAGGCCAGCGAGCCGGCAATTTTGAAGGCCATTTCCGACGAATCGACGTTGTGATAGGAACCGTCGATCAGGTTGACCTTGAGGTCGACAAAGGGATAGCCGGCAATAACGCCGCGTTCCATGGCCTCGAGGATGCCTTTTTCGACCGCCGGCCGGTATTGCTGGGGAATGACACCACCAATGATCTTGTCGTTGAATTGAAAATGTTCGCCCCGGGTCAGCGGCTCCATCTCGATGGTGCAGTCGCCGAACTGACCGCGTCCGCCCGATTGTTTCTTGTGTTTTCCTTGGACGGTGGTTTTACCTTTGAGGGTCTCGCGGTAGGGCACGCGGGGGCTGCGCAGTTCCATCTCGACCCCGAATTTCCGTTTGATTTTATCTCCGATCACCTCCAGGTGTACCTGGCCCACCCCGGAGATAAGAATTTCATGGGTCTGCTGTTCCCTGATGAGCCGCAGGGTCAGATCCTCGTCGAGCAGCCGGGTTATCGAGGCAAACAGTTTCTCCTCGTCGCCTTTTTTGGCGGCGACCGCATAGGCGATGACCGTGGGCAGTGGTGCAGCCATCGGGTACACAATCGGTTTGGCCTCGTCGCATAGGGTGTCTCCGGTTGTGGTTTCCTTGAGTTTGGCCACGGCGACGACCATGCCGGGCACCGCCTGATCCACGGGTTTTTGTTCCTTGCCCGCCATGATATAGAGTTGGCCGAAACGTTCGGAGGTGGTTTTGGTGGAATTGTAGAAGGAGTCGCCTTTCAGGGTGCCTGAAAAGACCCGGAAAATGGTCAGTCGACCGGCAAAAGGATCGGCCATGGTCTTGAAGACCAGGGCGGAAAAGGGTGCGTCCGCCTTTCCCGGGCGCTCGATGGTCTCGCCGGTTTTAGGATGGGTGCCGACCCGGGCGGGCCGCTGGTCCGGCGAGGGCAGGAGATTGACGATGGTATCCAGGACCATGCTTGAGCCCTTGTTGCCAAGCGGAGCGCAGGCGCAGACCGGGGCGATTTTGGCACTCCGCACCGCCGCTTCCAGCCCGGTGAGCAGTTCTTCGTCGGTGAGCGTCCCTTCCTCGAGGAATTTTTCGATCAGTTCGTCGTTGGTCTCGGCCACGAACTCCATCAGGCTTTCCCGCAGGGTCGTCACTTCGTCAACCAGGTCTGCAGGGATCGCGCCGGTTTCGGCCTTGCCGCCGTCGACAAAGAACAAAGCCTTGTTGGCGATGATATCCACCACACCCTTGAACTGGTCTTCCGCACCAATGGGCAGCGATACAACCACCGGATTGAGCTTGAACGTCTCTTTGATACCGTCGATGG
>CAIMMA010000533.1 GCA_903842475.1 uncultured bacterium | reverse complement strand
TTCTGCGGGGTGAACTGGGACGCCTCGATCTACGGTTATCCAGCCAAAAACGTCACAGGCATGGTGGAGGTGGATCTCATCGAATTATTTGAGCACCTGCAGCGTCATGCAAGGGGAACACGCATCGGCTACCTGAGCGGTAATGTCGAGACTGAACGAAAAGTCATCGACATTTATAATCGTCGATTTTTTAAGGGAACCATGAAGAGCTATCTGGTGACCAGAATGGATGAATTCAAAACCGCTTTCCTCAAGGCGCAGGAGGAGGTCGACATGCTGTATATCTCCAACTATACCGGAATCAAGGATTGGGACCGCATCGAGGCTGAGCTCTTTCTCGGTCGCCAGACGCGCATACCCACCGGATCGCATCATCGCTTCATGGCGCCTTACGTCGTCTTGGTCGCCGCTAAATTAATGGAAGAGCACGGGACGTATGCGGCAACAACGGCCCTGAAAATTCTCGAAGGGGCGAGCCCTGAGGAAATTCCCCTCAGCGAAAACAGGCAGGCCGAGCTTATCCTCAACCTGCGAATGGCCAAGGCTGCCTCCATCGTACCGCCGCTTGCCCTGTTGAGAACCGCCACCGTCATCGGCCAGGAAGCATTGCAACTCGCCGGTGCAGGAACAAAACAATTGCCAGGGGGGTACACCAACAAAAAAATCCTCTGGGTCGACTCGTATCATCAGGGATACGAGTGGAGCGACGAGATTGAGAAGGGTATCCGAGAGGTACTCTATGAGACTGGAGTCAATCTAAAAATCGTTCGCATGGACAGCAAACGCAACGATACGGCAACGTATGGATGGGATGCGGGCCTTAGGGCCAGAGATGCCGTTCAGGAATTCAAACCAGACGTCGTGATTGCCTCGGACGATAATGCCCAGAAATACCTGGTCGTGCCCTTTCTCAAGGGTAGCGAACTGCCGGTTGTTTTCTGCGGGGTAAACTGGGATGCGTCAATTTACGGATACCCGACTACCAATATAACCGGAATGATCGAGGAAGATCTTGTCCATGAAATGCTGAACAAGTTTCAACCCCATGCCCGGGGAAAGCGAATCGGTTACCTCGCCGGCAATGTGGAAACGGAAAGAAAGATCGTGGATATTTATAACAAACGGTTTTTTGACGGGGAGATGAAAACCTATCTGGTCAACAGCATGGATGCCTTCGAGAAAGCCTTTCTCCGTGCCCAAGAGGAAGTCGACATGCTCTATATATCTAATTATACCGGAATAACCGATTGGGATCCGGCCGCGGCAGAAAAATTTCTCTTCAATAACAGTAAAATTCCCACCGGTTCACACAACAGCTTCATGGCACCTTACGTGCTGTTTACTGTCGCCAAGCTACCGCTGGAACAAGGAAACTTTGCCGCCAAGACAGCCCTTCGAATCCTTGACGGCCTTTCACCCGCCCAGATCCCTGTGGCGGTAAACGAACTCAATCACATAACCATCAATCTGAAGATGGCTCAGGCGGCGGGTTTCGTCCTGCCCGCTTCCCTTCTCAAAGGAGCGACGATTATCGGCCAGAAAACGCTACAGCAATAAGGACGAAACAACTCCCTTCAGGCAGGAAACACAAACAAGGCCATATGAAGATCAAATATGAAATCAACCTGGTATCCCTGGGAATCTTGGTAGCCGTGTCTTTGGCCATTGCCTTCGCCGGTGTAACCGCCCTCGACAAGGTCACCAGCGAACTCAATCAAAAGCTCATGACCAATGAGGTGAAAAATCTGGTGGCGAAGATTCATGCGGCGCACCAGGTACTGCGAGACAATCGGGTCGACAAGGTTGACAGCTACATTGAAAGGACGAAAGCAGAACAGATACAAGAACTAACCAAGTATGCCTTTGGCAAAACTGGCAAGCTCAGGATCATTGAGCTTGCCGATCGCATGGTATTGCCCAGAAGTTCTTT